>JAFZUB010000044.1 GCA_017618515.1 Bacteroidaceae bacterium | reverse complement strand
GCCTACAGATATTCGTATGGATGTATTATTTTGTGAGTCGTAAGCATAGCTATTTGCCGAAAAAACCGTAACTTCGCACTATGATACTCAAGACTCTGGCAGTAAACAATTATCGCAACATAGAGCAGGCTGACCTCCAGCTCTCGCCGAAGCTCAACTGCTTCGTGGGTAGCAATGGGGTAGGGAAGACCAATCTGCTCGATGCCATATATTACTTGTCGTTCTGCCGTAGCGCATTCAGCCAGACCAACCAGCAGGTGCTTCGCCACGATCAGGAATGGATGGCGCTGAGCGGCACCTATCTCACGCCGCAGGGCGAGGAACTGAAGATAACCTGTGGCCTTAAGGCCGGCCATCGCAAATCATTCAAGAAGAATGGCAAGGAGTATCAGAAACAGTCGGAGCATATCGGGCTCATTCCTCTGGTGATGCTCTCGCCGCAGGATAGCGAGCTGATACTCGGTGGCAGCGAGGTGAGGCGCCGCTTTATGGATATGGTCATCTCGCAGTATGCCCCTGATTACCTCTATTCGCTGATACGCTACAATCAGGCGCTGCAGCAGCGCAACACTCTGCTCAAGGTGGAGGGGCCTGTGGACGATACACTCTTGTCGGTTTACGACGGGCAGATGGCCGAGGTGGGCCAGAAGATATATGATTACCGCAAGCAGTTTGTGGCTGACTTCGTGCCGATATTCAATGAGGTCTATGCTTCGCTGGGCAATACCGATGAGGAAGTGGGGCTCAGTTATCGCTCCCACTGCCACGAGGGAGAGCTGCTGCCCATGCTGCGCTCACACCATGAGAAAGATCATATTGTGGGCTACACCCTAAAGGGTGTGCATCGCGACGACCTAGAGATGCAGCTCGGCGGCTATCCCTTGCGCTACGAGGGCTCGCAAGGTCAGAGCAAGACTGTACTCACAGCGCTTAAGTTTGCGCAGTTCCGTTACCTCCGCCAACTGGTGGGCGACCGTACGCCGCTGCTGCTGCTCGACGACATCTTTGACAAACTTGACGCAGACCGTGTGGCACGCATCGTTCGCCTTGTGGCTAGCGAAGACTATGGCCAGATATTCATTACCTCCACTAGTAGTGAGATCCTCCGTCAGGTCATCGCGCAGACAGGTAAAGACCATACCTTCTTCCATGTTGACAACGGCAGTTACACAATAGAGACTTAACTACTAACTCCTCATTCCTAACTTCTCTAAATGAAGTACGTTAAAGCCCGCCCCATCAGCGACCTCATCAATGAGTTTCTTCGCAATGAAGGTATGGAGACTCCGCTGCTAGAGCACCGCCTCATGACTCAGGCGTGGCCCGCTGTGGTGGGTGAGTATGCCGCTGAGCAGACCGAGGAGTTGCGCATCAAAAACCAGACTCTGTATGCTCGTATCAGCAGTGGAGTGGTAAGGCAGGAGCTCCACATGCAGCGTACGGAATTGGTGCGTCGTCTCAATGAGTTTGTCGATGCGTTTGTGATAGCAGACATAAGATTTAGTTAGGAATTGCGAATGAGAAAAAGGAAAAACGGAGTGAAAAACCTATTTTTCTTGCGTTTCACTTCTTGATGTTCACTTTTTTTACTAATTTCGCAGCGTAAAACAAAAACACGGGTGTTTTCCAGAGTGGCCAAATGGGGCAGACTGTAAATCTGCTGTCTTTCGACTTCGGTGGTTCGAATCCATCAGCACCCACACTCGCGCCCGCTATCAAAAGCGGGCTTAATTATTCGTTACAAATGAGAAAAATAGTAATCTTTGCTTCTGGCAACGGCACCAATGCCGAGAGGATAATCAAGCATTTTGAGAATAGCGATGACGCTCGCGTAGTGTTGGTGGTCACCAATAAGGCTGAGGCTTACGTAAGGCAGCGTGCGGAGCGACTGGGCGTTGACAATGTGGTGCTTACGGGCAAAGACATGAAGGACGAGGCTCGCGTCACGTCACTGCTTGGTGACTACGGCGTAGATTTCTGCGTGCTGGCTGGCTATCTGCTGCTCGTGCCGCAGTATATTATTGATTATTTCAAGGGCGATGTGGTCAACATCCATCCTGCGCTGCTGCCTAAGCACGGTGGCAAGGGAATGTATGGAGACCGCGTGCATGCCGATGTGCTGGCATGCGGCGATGCTGTTAGCGGCATTACGGTGCATTATATTGACCATCAGTTTGACAAAGGTCGCACTAGTATGCAGGCGTGCTGCCCGGTGCTGAAGGATGATACGGTCGAGACCCTGGCCCATCGTGTTCACTCACTGGAATACGCCTATTTCCCCACAGCAATAGAGTACGCAATAAACAACAGATATGAATAAGACTATCTTTTCCTTAATCACGGGGTTGCTCCTCTGTGGCATGACAGCTTGTAGTGGCCCGGGAGTGTTGGACGGCGACGCATCTGACGCTAATGATAGCGCGGTGGCTGATTCCTTGGAGTTTGATACTGTTACCGGTATTAGTGTGCGCAGTGCGCAGAACATGTATGTTGCCGACAGTGTGAAGCCTGTAATCGTGACCGGATATATTGTGGGCACGGTTCAGGGCACATATTCTAAAGGCTGCGACCTTACGCCTCCTTTTACGGTGGAGACTAACTTGCTACTGGCTGACACAACTAATCCTTCCAGCATTTATGATTGCATGCCAGTAGAATTGCAGAAGGATACAAGAATCCGCAAGAAGCTGAATCTGGTAGATAATCCGCACATGTGTGGAAGGAAAGTTGTGATAAGAGGCTACTTGCGTAAGTATTTCAGAGTAGCAGGCCTCAAGTCAACCAATCGTTTCCGTATCTGCGAGTAGGCAATAGTCTAGAACAATAATGATGCCGCGTAACAAAATACGCGGCATCATTATTGTTTGTTGCAGTGTAGTCTGCCAATGTTATGTCACTACGCGGTGGAGCTTGATTACGAAGCCGCCGCCGGGAGCGAGGTGAATCTTGCGCTTAGTGTTCTTGTCGAAGCGGATGCCTTCAATCACCTTGTAGTCGGTGGCTACGCGGTTGGCCATGCTGCCATCCTGATAGATGGTTACCTCGAAGAATGTGTCGCGGTCACCGGGCTCGAAGAGTTGCGAGATATCAATCTCCACATCGCGAGCCTCCCAGTTGTTGAGGCCTGCTATCCACCAGTGCTTGCCAGCCACCTTACGGGCGGTGACGATGTACTTGCCTATCTCACCAGCGAGCACCTTGGTCTTCTCATACTGATTGGGGATGGAGGCAATGAAGATGGCGCACTCCTCTTCCTTCTCGTATGCGGTGGGGGAGTCGGCCATCATGGTGAGTGGCGAGTCAAAGACTACGTACATAGCCAGCTGGTGGCAGCGTGTACCCTGAGTCTGGGGATAGTAGTAGTCGCCCACGAAATGGTTTTTGGTATTGTTGCGCATACCGCCAGGGGTATAGTCTACATAGCCAGGCATCATGCGCAGATAGGGGAAGGTGACGCAGTAGGTGGGGAAGTCGTCCTCATTGCTGCTCCACTTAGCTTGCTCGAGACCCCATACGCCCTCCTCGTTGAGGATATTGGGGAAGGTGCGGTTGTAGCCTGTGGGAGGATACATGCCGTGATAGTCGAGGAAGAGGTGATATTTGGCGCAGGTCTCGGCGATGTGGTATGCTTGCTCTACAGCGGTCTGGTCGTTGCGGTCGAGGAAGTCAACCTTGAAGCCCTTGATGCCCATTGCGCTGTACTGCTTGCAGGCTGCCTCGAGCTGCTCGCTGAGGACGTTGAAACCGAGCCAGAGCACGATGCCTACGTTGCGCTCTTTGCCATACTTGATGAGCTCGGGCAGGTCAATCTCCTTCACGGTGTGGAGGATGTCAACAACCTCGTTGGGGTCGTTCTTATCCTTGCGGGGATAGTACCAACCTTCGTCCAGCGCGATGTACTCTACTCCATGCTTGGAGGCAAAGTCGATATAGTATTTGTATGTGTCGGTGTTGACGCCCGGACGGAAATCAACGCCGGTGAGAGTGAGTGCGTTCCACCAGTCCCAGGTGAGCTTGCCAGGCTTTATCCAGCCAGTGTCGCCGATGCGGTTGGGCGATGCGAGAGCATAGACAAGATTGTTGACAGGCATCTCGGTGTCGTTGTGTGTGACAACCATTACGCGCCAGGGGAAGGTGCGGGTGCCGTTAACTTTGGCGATGTAGTCCTCGCGGTCGGTAACGACGAGCTTCTTGCGGCCGTCCACAAACTTGTGAGCCTTGGGATACTTGGCAAACTCAGCGGTCAGCTTGGCCTTGGAGGCACGCAGGAAGATGCCAGGATAGGACTCGAGGTCGCTCTCCATAAAGCTCACCTTGGTGCCGTTGCAGTCAACGGCCAGCGGAGTGAAGGCTACCTGATTGGCGGCCGACAGCTTGATGTGCTGATAGACGTTCTCAAAGGAAACGGAGTAGGGGCCGTAACCGTATTCGTTTACATAAGGAATCCATGCCTCGTAGTCGTCGGGGAAGTTGTATTCGGCGAGCTCGCTCTCCACAATCATCTCGCCCTTCTTCTCGGAGGCGAAGCGATAAGCGATGCCGCTATTGTAGGCGCGGAAGGTAACGCTGAAGCCGTCGGCCATCTTGAGGGTCATCTCGTTGCAGTTGTTCTCAACGGTGGTCTCGCGGTAGAAGGGAGATGCTATCTGCTCGTTGATGGTGGCAACAAGCTTTTTCTTGAGCACAGGGTTAACGCCTACCTTGGGGCCGCCCTGCACGGTGAGTCCGATGCGGGAGTCCTTCAGCAGAGGAGTGGTGCCATCGTAGATGGAGAACTTGAGATCGCTGCCAAAGGCAACCTCAACCTTCAGTTTGCCGTCGGGCGAGGTCAGAGTCTCTACCTTGTCGGCTGCCTGCAATGCCATTGCGCTTACAAAGGCAATCAGGGTAAATAGAAGCTTTTTCATATTATTTGAAATTTAAAATTTGATATTTGAAATTAGATGTTTATCGTTCGTAGCTGCGGGCGTAGTCAATCATCTTGATGGCCGTGAGGGCATACTCTTCGCCCTTGTTGCCAAGGCTTCCTCCGGCACGCTCTATGGCCTGCTCCACGCTGTTGGTGGTGAGCACTCCAAAGATTACAGGAATGTTGCCGGTGGCGTTGAGTTGTGCGATGCCGTTGGTGCAGCCCTGTGCGATGAAGTCGAAGTGAGGAGTGTCGCCCCTGATGATGCAGCCGATGGCTATGACTCCGTCCACGAGGCCGCTCTTGACCATCTGGTTGGCAGCGAAGATCAGTTCAAAGCTGCCTGGCACTGTGCGCACCATGATGTGCTCGGGCTTGGCTCCGTATTGTTTCAGAGTATTTACTGTGGCATCGAGTAGTGGGGTGGTGATATGTGAGTTCCATTCGCACACCACGATACCTACGCGCATGTCTAAGGCGGAGGGCAAGTCCTGCAGATTGAGGTTGTTGATTGTGGAAGACATTTACGGAAATTGAAAATCTAGAATTGAAAATTGGCCATTAACCATTCGCCAGGCACGGAACGGAACCTCGCAGTAATGGTTAATGGTCAATCGGCAATATTCAATTATATTACTTGGTTGCTCGCTGGATGTATTTCTCAATAGTCTGAGCCTCGCCGCTTTCGGGGAATTTGGTCTTTACCTGCTTGTAAAGCTCGAGCGCCTCGTCAAGCTTGCCTTGGCTCTCCAGCAGCTCACCGGCCTGCACGAGGCAGTAGGGGCTGACGATGGGGTTGTCGGCACGTTCGGCAGCGTCCTTAAGGAGGCCGATAGCCTTGTCTATCTGACCTTTCTTGGCGTAGCAGTTGCCGAGGGCGGCAATGGCATTGTTGGAGATGAAGGCATCATCCTTAGTGTCAAACTCCTCGAGATACTTGATGGCCTTGTCGTAGTCAGCCTTGTAGTAGTAGGCGAGGCCTGCATAGAGGTTTGCCACGTTGCCAGTCTTAGTGTTGCTGTACTGCGAAGCAATCTTCACGAAGCCGGGATAGCCAGCGTTGTCGCCATTAAGAGCCTGGTCGAAGTTGCCCTGGGCAAAGTATTCCTGTCCTTTGGCAATCTTTGTTGCGGCCTCAGTGTTGTTGGCATCGACGTGTCTGTTGTAGAGGTACACGCCAATAAATATCAGCGCTGCCAGCACGATAGCTGCCACGATGGTGCTGAGGATAGGATTTCTTTTGATTTTCGCCATGAGCCCTTCGTTCTCCTGGGGCTCGACAGTTGCTTTGGTGTTCTTTATTGTTGCCATTTTATTTAGATTGTTTATATTCTTATGAATTAGCGGCGGCAAAGGTAATCAATTTTTTTAATATAATGGTGTGACGAGTAGCTAATTTTCTGCTTTGCGCGGTCTTTTTCTTGTTTTTCGGGTGGCTGGGGCACCGTTTGCTTGTTGCGGATGAGCTCCAGAGCCTTGGTGATGCATGTGTCGTGCTTCAGGAGATAGAGGCTTGCGCTTTGGGCATCAAAGAGATAGTCAATGATGCTGCTCAGCAGGTTATTCTCCAGCAGGGTCTGCGATTTGCGTATCAGCAGATTGCGCCTCTTAAGACCGTCGCGCTCAGCGTAGGATGCGAACTTGTCGACAATGTTCTGCTTCTTAAGATAGGCAGCCAGATCCTCCCATGTCTTGTATTTCTTGAAGTCATCTCTATGGCTGTCGGCGTAGTCGAAGGCAAACTCTGCCAGTCTGCGGCTGGAGGCCGCCTCCATATAGTAGGAGGTGATGTCGGTGGTGTCGGCAGGAATGAAGATGTCGGGCATCACTCCACCACCGCCAAAGACGGTGCGTCCCAGGTGGGTGCTGTATTTCTTGCCGCTGAGGTGGATGCTGTCCTGCGACGACAACTCGCCTTTCTGGTAGCGGGCGAAGATATCGTTCTGGTAGTCTTTGTCGTCACCTCTCACGTATGGCTTTTGCAGGCATC
>JAFZUB010000043.1 GCA_017618515.1 Bacteroidaceae bacterium | reverse complement strand
GTATGCGCAGTTTGCCTTGCAGTATGACGAGATGAAGCGCACCGTGAAGAACGACTCGCTGCTCCACCGCATAGAGCAGGAGCAGAACCGCGCCAATGCCCTGCTGGCTGAGTTGAAGAAGGTAAAGAACGACGATGCCGCCGAGATTGCCCGTCTCAAAAAGGAACTGGCAACGGTAAGAGAGGTGCTTAAGTCGTATATCATTCAGGTGGACTCCCTCAACAGACTCAATCAGTCGCTGCGCGATGAGAACGCGATGGTGAAGCAGCAATACACCACTGCCACATCGCAGATTACAACGCTCACCGAGGAGAAGCAGACGCTGACCAAGACGGTGGCCATCGCTGCACAACTCGACGCTACGGGTCTTTCGCTGCAGCCGCAGACCAAGAAAGGCAAGCTCGCCAAGAAGACTAAGGATATTACCAAGTTCGTGGCTTCGTTCCGCATCTCGCGCAATGTGACAGCCAAGACGGGTGAGCGTCGCGTCTATCTGCGCATCCTCAAGCCCACCAACGATGTGGTGAACCAGAGCGGCACCTTCAGCTACGAGGGCACTAATCTGGGCTACTCTGCTGTCAAGACCGTGGAATATAATGGAGAGGAGACGCCAGTAACGATGTTTGTCAATGTGAGCGAGATGCTCACTGCCGGCACCTATCGCATGTTCGTCTTCGTTGACGGCCAGATGATTGGCTCCACGTCAATGAGTATGGCAAAGTAAAAGAAGAGACCCCCGAAGGGGTCTTTTTTTATTTAGCAAGATAAGTAAGTGTGGATGCCAGACTGAGGAAGGCCTGCGCCACGGGAGTGGCGGGGTCGAGAGTGATGGGCTGCCCTTGGTCACCGCTTTCGCAGACGGACTGCACAAGAGGGATTTGACCTAGCAGTCGGAGGCCGAGACTCTCGGCAAGCTGCTTCACTCCGTCGCGGCCAAAGATGTAGTATTTGTTGTCGGGGAGTTCTGCGGGAGTGAACCACGCCATATTCTCCACAAAACCGAGAATGGGAATGTTGACCTTTTCATTTTGATACATGTCAACGCCCTTGCGTGCATCGGCGAGGGCTACCTTTTGCGGTGTGCTGACAATGACGGCCCCCGAAATGTGGAGCGTCTGCATCAGCGTGAGGTGAATGTCGCTGGTGCCGGGCGGAGTGTCGATGATGAAATAGTCCAGCTCACCCCAGTTGGCCTCGGTGATGAGTTGCTTGAGGGCATTGCTGGCCATGGGGCCACGCCATACGGTGGCCTGTTCGGGCTTTACGAAGAAACCGATGGAGAGGATCTTGACGCCATACTTCTCGGCAGGCACGATGAGCTGGCGGTCGCCAACTATCTCACCCATAGGCTGATAGTCCTCAATATCAAACATGGTGGGGATGGAAGGACCAAAGATGTCGGCATCAAGCAGTCCTACGCGGTAACCAAGTTTGGCAAGAGCGACGGCGAGGTTGGCTGCCACGGTGCTCTTGCCTACGCCACCCTTGCCGGAGGAAATGGCAATGACCTTGTTAAATTGAGAATTGAGGATTGAGGACTGAGGATTATTCTCAGGAACTTTCACATAATCGACGGAGATGGTGACTTCGGCCTCTTTGGCAGCGAAGGTGTGGATGGCTGCTTCGGCGGCTTTGACCACAGACTTCTGGAACGGGTCGGGGTTCTTGGGAAAGATAATGCTGAACGACACTTTCATGCCGTCGATGCGCAGATTGTCGTCAACCATTCCGGCTTCTACGATGGACTTGCCGGTGCCGGGATACTTCACCTGCTGCAGGGCGTCGAGTATGAGTTGTGGATAGAGAGACATTGAGGAGTTAGGAGTTAAGAATTAGGAGTTAAGAGTTAGGAGTTACTTGGCTTTGTCGAGTGATGAGCGCTTGCTGCGGGCGTAGCTGCGATAGGAGTCGAGTTCTATCTCTACGTCGGGCTCGGATAGCTCATCCTGGTGGGGCAGCTGGAAACATATATATTTAATAGGTATGCCACGACCGAGCCACTGCTGCTCGTAGTAAGTCTGTATGTCTAAAATTGAAGATTGAGCATTGAGGATTGGGGATTGGCTATTGTCTAATCGTTCGCCATACAGGTCCTTTGTAGATATCAGCGGCTTGATGTTGTTGTGCTGCAGCATCAACTCCGTGTAGGTAAAGAGGAAATTGCTGTCAGTCTTTACATGGACGAGGCCGTCGTTGATGAGAAACTTGCGGTAGCGCTCAAGGAAATATGTGGAGGTGAGTCGCTTGGTGGGCTTCTTCATCTGTGGGTCGCTGAATGTAAGCCATATCTCGCTGACCTCATCTTGCGCAAAGAAATTCTCAATAAACTCGATGCGTGTGCGCAGAAAAGCCACATTCTTCAGACCCAGCTGCAGCGACTCGGTGGCACCAGTCCACATACGGGCGCCCTTTATGTCAATGCCGATGAAGTTCTTGTCGGGGAAGCGCTGGGCCAGTCCTACGGTGTATTCACCACGCCCGCAGCCCAGTTCAAGAACGATGGGATTGCTGTTCTGAAAAAACTCTGCCGCCCAACGGCCTTTCAGCTTGAAGGTGCGCGAAGGGGTGGGGGAGCAGTCTTCGGGTTGGAAGACATGGGGGTATGTCGCCATGTCGGCGAACTTAGATAGTTTGTTTTTTGACATCTTTTTGTACTTTCAAATGCAAAATTAAGTTGATTTTTCAAAATATTGGGTGTTTAGGTGCTTTAATTCTCAATAATTTCTTAATTTTGCAATTTAATAAGAGATAGTCCCTGCGTGGGGCATATATTAATAAGGTATAATGAAGTTGCAGAAATACATAATTGGAATGCTCGCAGTCATCGTGCTGACGCTGATGGTGGCATGCGGTGGTGGCAGTAAGGAGCCCACGTTCCGTACTGACTCCAAAGGCAACACTGTGCCCGTAGCCGACTATGTATGTGTGGCAGTGGACGAGACCTTCAAGCCTGTCTTCGAGGTG
>JAFZUB010000042.1 GCA_017618515.1 Bacteroidaceae bacterium | reverse complement strand
TGTGGAAGGGCCATTCTGTTATTACCCTCGTGCTGCTGGCCGTCACGCTGCTGGGCATAGTGTTGGGCACACTTCAATGCTCAATATTCAATGCTAATCGTTCTGGTGGCCTCGTCGCTCTTCGGGCTGTATTTCTCAGTGCGTGTGGGCGGTGCCGACATGCCTATCACCATCTCGCTGCTCAACTCCTTGTCAGGAGTGGCAGGGGCTATTGCAGGTATGGCCATCAGCGACGTGTTCCTTGTGGCCGTAGGTGGCATAGTGGGAGCGTCCGGTCTGCTACTTACACAGATTATGTGTCGCGCCATGAACCGTTCGCTCCTGAGGATATTGTTGCCATCCCAAACGACTAAGCGACCAAGCGACCAAACAACCGAACAACTAAACGACCAAACGACCAAATTATTAGAACAACGTGTTATGGATTTAGAAAAGAGAATACAAGAGTTAGAAGAAATTGTCTCCAAGCTGGAAGAGCGAGTGCAGAAGTTGCAGGAGGAGCCAAAAGCCGAGAGTCAGGAGTCGGGAGTCGAGAGTAGTGTGTCTGCCTCTACGGTCCTTTCTGGCGCTAATGACGTTATTATTGTACCGGGTTACGGCATGGCATTGGCTCAGGCGCAGCATCAAGTGCGCCAGTTGGCTGACAAGCTGGAGAGCCGTGGAGCGCGTGTGCGCTTCGCCATCCACCCTGTGGCAGGTCGTATGCCTGGCCACATGAATGTGCTGCTAGCCGAGGCTGACGTGGACTATGATAAGCTCTACGAGATGGATGCCATCAACGGCGACTTCGCCAAGACCGATGCTGTGGTGGTGGTCGGTGCCAGCGATGTGCTTAACCCCGCGGCTCGCAATGCTGAGGGCACTCCCATCTATGGTATGCCAGTGCTCAATGTGGACGAGGCTCCCGAAGTTATCATCTGCAACTATGACCTCAAGCCCGGCTATGCTGGAGTGGAGAACCCCATCTATACTCGCGAGAAGGGAGTCTATCTTGAGCTGGGTGACGCCAAGGAAACACTCACGCGCCTCATCGCGGAGATAGGAGCATAAAAAGTCGCCAATACTTAACGCAAAAGTAGTTTTTCCGTAAAATATTTTGCTGTGTCAAAGATATTTCTTTATCTTTGCAGAATAAAAATTAATCAATTGAAATATGAAAAGATTTTTGTTTGTCGCTTCCCTGTTGTTGGGATGCCTGTGCTCAGGGGCTCAGACCTTTGAGGTAGGCAACGTGAAGTATTCCATCCTCTCGGCCGAGGAGATGACGGCACAGATAGAGAGCACCCCGCGCTGGACCAGTGACGATATATGGATACCCGACGAGGTGCAGTATCAGGGGCAGAACTATACCGTGGTAAAGGCAGGCCCGAGTTCCTTCATCTATAGCGAGAGTAGAAATATCCGACTGCCGGGCGGACTGAAGGAGATTGCCAAGGGAGCTTTTTGGTGGTGCCGCGCCATGCGTAGCATCGATTTGCCGTGGAGCCTTGAGGTGATAGGTGAAACTGCGTTTGAAGGATGTACCCTCGAGAGCATCAATATCCCCGGGTCTGTGAGTACGATAGGCAAGAGGGCCTTTGCCAACTGCCCGGTTCTGTCCTCCGTGCAGTTTAACGGAGGTGTGGAGAGCATCGGTGAGGAGGCCTTCGCAGATTGTGGCAAGCTGACCAGCATCACGGTGCCGTGGACGGTGCAGGAGATTGGCGCGAGGGCGTTTCCCTACAATACTATCGAGAGTCTGAGCGTGGAGGCCGGCAATACGAAGTATGACAGCCGCAGCAACTGTAACGCTGTGATAGAGAGTGCCACTGCTACGCTGGTGAGAGCGTGCAAGAACACGAGGATTCCGTCGTCTGTATCGAAGCTGGGCGACTATTCGTATAGCGGTGCGGACATTACGGAGTTTGATATCCCGAAGACTATCAACAGCCTCGGCGATGGCGTATTCTATGGCTGTGGCAATCTGACGAGGGTGGGCATACACGATGGCATCACGGAGCTGCCTGCTGCTACATTCGCGCAGTGCGGCTTCACGGAGTTTACTGTGCCAGAGACGGTGACTAAGATTGGCAACGATATTTTTAACGGATGTACCAAGTTGACTAACCTCACTTTGCACGATGGCATCACCGAGATACCCGAATGTATGTGCTTGAAATGCGAGGCGCTGAAGGAGTTCACTTTCTTGCCTACCGTGACGCGTATAGGCTTTGAGGCTTTCCGCAATACAGGGCTGACGGAGGTGACAATCCCTGCCGCTACCACGGAGTTGAACCACACTGCATTCGGCTTCTGCTCCCTCAAGCACTTGACGGTGGAAGAGGGCAACCCCAAGTATGACAGCCGCAACGACTGCAACAGCATCATCGAAACAGAGACCAATACTCTGGTGCTGGCCACCTGTGCCACGGTTATCCCCGACGGGGTGGAGACGCTGGCAGGAAGCGCCTTCTATGGAATTACGATGGACTATCTGGAGGTGCCGGAGAGTGTGACAGACATTAAGAGCGGCGCGTTCAGTAATAGCTCTATCGACAAAGTTAATATCAAGGCCAATATTACGAAATTGGAGTATAACACTTTCAATTACACGTGGGTGAACGTACTCTCGCTTCCGCCTACGCTGGTTTCTATCGGGCAATACGCCATTCCGCCGAGGGTCAAGACGCTGGTGCTGCCTGCCTCGGTGAAGACGCTGCACTACTATGTGCACAACGGTTACAATCTCAGCACGGTGGTGTGCCTCGGCACCGAGCCGCCGGGACCGTATGACGGTTATGCGGGTGTAGCGCCGTTCCTCGACCAGCACTATGGAAGCGTTACGCTTTACGTGCCCAAGGGAAGCCTCGAAACCTACCAAAACAACGAGTGGGTGTGGAGCCGGTTTGCTAATATCAAGGAGCTGCCACTGCGCGGTGATGTCAACGCTGACGGCAGCCGCAACACTGCCGATGTGGTGGCTATATACTCCTATATCATCAATGGCACCGAATCGGGCATGGTGGACTATTTTGCCGACGTGGACGAGAGCCTGAAGGTTAATACCGCCGACGTGGTCAATGTGTATAAATTGATTATTGAAGGCGACGCTGGGCAATAATTGTGCGTTTTTCGCGTTATTATATGTTGTAACGCACACGCACATACTATGATTGACTATATAAAGGGCCAACTGGCGGAGCTTACGCCGGCGAAGGCCGTGATAGAAGCAGCGGGTGTTGGGTATGAACTCAACATCTCGCTGAGTTCGTATGATGAGCTGAGAAAGGAGACAGACCCACCCCTAACCCCTCCCATGAAGGGAGGGGAAGTGAAACTCTATGTTTACGAAGACATCCGCGAAGATGCGTGGGTGCTCTTCGGGTTTGCCACCAAGGAGGAGCGTGAGCTGTTTCTGCTCCTCATCACCGTGAGCGGAGTGGGCGGCAACACTGCCCGCACCATCCTCTCCGCATATCCCGCCCCTGAGCTCGCAGCCATTATCGCCGACGGACGCGATGGCATGCTCAAACGAGTGAAAGGTATCGGCGGCAAGACGGCACAGCGCATCATCGTGGAGCTACAGGACAAGGTAAGAACGGTTAGCATTGAACGGTCAGCGGTTAGCGCCAATGGTCAATCGTCAATGGTCAATGGTCAATTGAGCGTGGAGGGCGAGGAGGCCATTGCTGCACTGCAGATGCTCGGTTTCTCACCGGCTCCCACCAAGAAGGTGGTAAAGGAACTGCTGGCCAAGGAACCCGACCTCAAGGCTGAACAAATTATCAAGCAGGCGCTGAAGGCGCTGTAGGGGTCTAGAGTCGAGAGTCGAAAAGATGAAGATTAACCGACATACACACCGCAAGTTCTGGGCATGGCTCGCTGGAGTCGTGCTGCTGACAGGTGCCTGGCAGATAGCGCAAGGTACCCGCGGTGATATGGCGGTAGGGGTGTATGAGTTACAAGAGGTGGAGGAGACCCCCTCCTCAGCCCTCCCCCTGAATGGGGAGGGAGTGTCCCCCATAGAGGGGGGCCTTCCTATGGACTCCACGCGCTACGGCGTGAAGAAGACGGCGCCGGTAAGTCAGAAGGATATAGACGACAAGATGCTGGACCTGCGTGACGCAGAGAACGCCAAGACGGAGGCGGTGTATGACGAGTACACCGGCAGCTATAAGTTGGGCACCAAGATAGGCGACAGCTACCTCAACGCTCCCTTCCTCATGACTCGCGACGAGTATGACCGCTGGAGCCTGCGCCGCAGCATGGCTGCCTACTTCCACCGCAAGAACCAGGACGCCTATGAGGAGGCCGGCAAGAAGAAGTTTGACTTCACCGACATGAAGTTTGACCTCGGCCCCGCCGAGAAGATATTCGGCCCTGGCGGTGTGCAGGTGAAGGTGCAGGGCGAGGCTGAGCTCAAGATTGGCGTCAACATGAAGGACATCGACAATCCGTCGCTGCCCATCCGCAACCGTAAGACGACGGGCTTTGACTTCGACGAGAAGGTCAACGTGAGTCTGCAGGGCAAGATTGGCGACAAGATGGATATGAACCTCAACTACAACACTGAGGCTTCGTTTGACTACGACATGAAGAACCTCAAGCTGAAGTATGAGGGCAAAGAGGACGAGATTATCAAGTTGGTGGAGGCGGGCAACATCAGTTTCCCAAGCAACAACTCGCTGGTGACCGGTGCGAGCAGCCTCTTCGGACTGAGGACCGACATGCAGTTTGGCAAGCTCAAGCTGCAGCTGGCTGTGAGCCAGAAGAAGTCGGTGAGCAAGTCGGTGAGCGCTAGCGGTGGTAATCAGCTGACCAACTTCGAGATAGCCGGCAACGCCTACGAGAGCAACCGTCACTTCTTCCTCGGTCATTTCTTCCGCGACAACTACGACCGCTGGATGTCAACGCTGCCTGCCATCGCCAGTGGTATAGAGATAACGCGCATCGAGGTGTGGGTGACCAACAAAAACAATACTACTACCAACACCCGCAACATAGTGGCGTTTCCCGACTTGGCCGAGAATAGCCATATCAGCAATTCGCGGTGGCATGCCAGCGGTACCAGCAACCCTGCCAACGCCAGCAATGATCTCTATTCCACCATCAACAACCAATACTCTGACGCCCGACAGATAAGCCAGGTGTATGCTACCATGAGCAGCGCAGGCCTCGAGGGCGGTGTGGACTATGAGAAGGTGGAGAGCGCCCGACTGCTGAGCAGCAACGAATATACGGTGAACAGGGCGCTGGGCTTCATCTCGCTCAAGACAACGCTGCAGACTGACCAGGTGCTTGCTGTGGCATACGAATACACCTATATGGGCACCACCTATCAGGTGGGCGAGTTCTCTACCGACCGCAATGACAACACCACCTGCCTCTATGTGAAGGCCATCAGAAATGCGGCATGCACTCCGACCATGCCCAACTGGGACCTCATGATGAAGAACGTATATAATCTGGGTGCCACATCGGTGCAGGCCGACAAGTTCAGGCTCGACATCAAATACCTCAGCGACACCACGGGTGTCTATCTCACCTATCTGCCCGAGGCTCAGTATAAGGACCGCACGCTCCTCTCCCTGCTCAACCTCGACCGACTGGACAATAAGCAGCAGCCACACCCCAACGGCTACTTCGACTATGTGGAGGGCTATACGGTGGACCGCAGTACGGGCCGTGTGTTCTTCCCGTCAGTGGAACCATTTGGCAGCTATCTGGCCAAGGTGATAGGCAACCAGGCTGTGAGCGACAAGTATGTGTTCCAAGAGCTCTACGACTCTACTCTGGTGAGAGCTCGTCAGGTGGTGGAGAAAGACAAGTTTGTGCTTACCGGTCAGTTTAAGGGCTCGGGTGGCAGCAATGTCATCTCGCTCGGCTCGATGAATGTGCCGCGCGGCTCGGTGAGAGTGACTGCCGGCGGCGTGACGCTGATAGAGAACACCGACTATACCGTCAACTACACAGCCGGTGAGGTGACCATAATCAACCAGAGCATTATTGATGCAGGCACTCAGGTCAGTGTGAGCCTTGAGAGCAACGACGGCGAGGCTTTCCAACGCAAGACGATGCTGGGCCTCAACTGGCAGTATGATGTGTCGAAGGATCTGGTGTTTGGCGGTACCATTATGCACCTGAAGGAGCAGTCGCTGACCACCAAGGTGGCAATGGGCGCCGAGCCGCTCAACAATACCATCTGGGGTTTGAATGTTAGTTGGAAGAAGCGTAGCCAGTGGCTGACCGACCTCTTCGATAAGATACCGCTGCTGCATCTGGAGCAGCCCTCGCAGATCAACTTCAGCGCTGAGTTTGCCCAACTGATTGCGGGCAAGAATGACCAGAGCCAGGCCGGCTCCTCATATATCGACGATTTTGAGAATACCAAGTCGTCAATCAATGTCAATATCCCCAGCGAGTGGGTGATAAGTAGCTGTCCGCTGCGATTCAGCGAGAGCAGCCATATCGACGATGTGCGTTATGGCTACAACCGCGCACTGTTGAGCTGGTACAATATCGACCCGCTCTTCACTCGCCGTTCGTCGTCGCTCACCCCCGGCTATATCAAGAGCGATATGGAGCAGCTGAGCAACCACTATGTGAGAGAGGTGTATCGCACCGAGCTGTTCCCCAACCGCGAGTTGACCTATGGTCAGTCGTCAACGCTTGACATCCTCAACCTGGCCTATTATCCCAATTTGCGCGGTCCCTACAACCTCAACCCCGACGTTGACAGCAAGGGCCAGCTCAACAATCCGGCAGAACACTGGGGTGGTATGATGCGCTCGCTGGAGACCACCGACTTTGATGCCGCCAACATAGAGTATATCGAGTTCTGGATGCTCGACCCGTTTATCTACTCGCGTCAGCAGGGCAACAACAATCCCGGCGGTGAATTCTATATCGACCTCGGCGATATCAGTGAGGATATCTTGAGAGACGGCAACAAATCGTACGAGAGCGGTCTCGGCCTTGAGGCCAGTTCGGCCACCTACAGCACCAACAACTGGGGCGTCTATGCTACCCAAAATGCTGTGACCTACGCCTTTACCACCAACAGCGGTTCGCGAGCCAAGCAGGATCTCGGTCTCGATGGTATGAACGACGAGGATGAGAGGACGCACCCCTCTTATTCGCAGTACCTCAGCGACATACGCTCCAAGGTGTCGCCTGCCGTCTATGACAGTATCGCCCTCGACCCCGCTGGTGACAACTTCCACTACTTCCGCGGCTCCGATTTCGACGATGCCAAAGTGAGTATCCTTGACCGCTACCTGCGCATCAACAACCCGCAGGGCAACTCCGCCGATGCCGAGACCAATGTAGAGAGCTACTCTACGGCCTACAAGACCCGCCCCGACGCTGAGGATATCAACGAGGACTTCACCCTCAACGAGTACAACAACTACTATGAGTATCGCGTGAAGATTCATCCCGACAGCATGCGCGTCGGCACCGGCTATATCGTGGACCACCGCGAGGCCAGCGTGGCACTGCGCAACGGCAACCGTGAGAATGTGGACTGGTATCTGTTCCGCATACCGCTCGACAACTACATCAAGAAAGAGGGAAATATCAGCGACTTCTCGTCAGTCAGGTTTATGCGTATGTATATGACCAACTTCGAGAAGCCCACCATCCTGCGCTTCGGTACTTTCGAACTGGTGCGCGGCGAGTGGCGCAACTATGAGCACTCGCTCACCGGCAGCACTACCAAGGAGCCGGAGGGCCAGCTTGACGTGTCGGCCATCAGCATACAGGAAAACAACGACAAGACACCTGTCAACTATGTGCTGCCGCCGGGCATCTCGAGAGTGGTGGACCGCAACAACAGCCAGCTCACCGAAAACAACGAGCAGGCTCTCAACATCACGGTGAAAGACCTGCCTTCCGGCGAGAGCCGTGCCATCTACAAGACCAGCAATATGGATCTGCGTCAGTACAAGCATATCCAGATGTTTGTGCATGCCAACGCGCTGACCGACGATATCAATCTCAAGGACAACGAGGCATCCGTCTTTATACGTCTCGGCTCCGACTATCGCAACAACTACTACGAATACGAGATACCGCTCGCCCTCACTCCCAAGGGACACTACGACACCTACACCAACGCCGACTGCAAGGCTGTGTGGCCCGAGAGCAATATGCTCGATATCGACCTCAGCAAGTTTACCGCCATCAAGAAGGCTCGCAACCGCGAGAAATCGGCGGGCAATGCCTCGTTTACGGCTCCCTACTATGAGTATGACAGCGATGCGCCCAACAATAAGATAACCGTGATGGGTAATCCTACCCTGGGCGAGGTGCGCACCATGATGATTGGTGTGCGCAACAACTCGCGTGGCATGCGCAGTGCCGAGGTATGGGTCAACGAGCTGCGCTTGCAGGACTATACCGACGAGGGTGGCTGGGCAGCTCGCTCCAAGCTTGATGTGCAGGTATCTGACTTTGCCTCTGTTTCTGCCATGGGCCATATAGAGACTGCTGGCTTCGGTGGACTGGAGCAGGGCGTCAGTGAGCGCCGCAACGACAACCTCTACGAGTACTCCTTCACCACCAATGTGCAACTCGGTAAGTTCTTCCCCGAGAAAGCCAAGGCGAGGATACCGCTCTACTATTCCTACTCCAAGCGCAAGTTGAAGCCGAAGTATAATCCTCTCGACACCGACATGAAGCTCGACGACGCCCTCGATGCCTGCACCACTAAGTCTGAGCGCGACTCGCTGGAGAATATCGTCACCTCCACCACCGTCAACACCAACTTCTCCATCAGCAATGCCCGCTTCGACATAGCCTCCAAGCGCCATCCCATGCCCTACGACCCCGCCAACTTCTCG
>JAFZUB010000041.1 GCA_017618515.1 Bacteroidaceae bacterium | reverse complement strand
GTGCACATACATCCTGCCCACCTTTGCCGCTGTCAAGAAACTGCGCTCCTCCGAGTCAAGGCTGAAGGTGGTACGCCAGTAGTACACCGACGGCTGTGGGTTGTCCACACCCTTCGGCTTCCTGCCGCAAGACGTCAACAGCAACGCTGCAGTTAATAATACTAATATGTACGCATGCGTACCTTTCATTATACGTATGCAAAAATACTATTTTTTGTCCAACTCAGCATAGAAACAATCGAAAAAAAACAATATTCTCGCATAAAGCATAAAATATACACAAAAAGGAGTCCTCTCGGACTCCCTTGTAAAGCGCTTCAGGATGGGCTTGAACCAACGACCCCCTGATTAACAGTCAGGTGCTCTAACCAACTGAGCTACTGAAGCGGGTGCTTCGCGGAAAGCTTAAAAAAGCCTAATTTCCGCTTTTGCGGTGCAAAGGTAGTGCTTTTTCTGAAATAAAGCAGTATCTTTGCAGAAAAATTTTATGTCAGTCATGAAAAAAATCGTTTTTTCGCTACTATTGCTGCTACCTACATGCGGTCTCTGGTCGCAAAACCTGTCTAACACCTCGCAGCAACTCAAGATATTCAACCAGCTCTATAAGACGCTCGATCTCTACTATGTGGACACCCTCGACGCAGAGAAGAATATCGGCACAGCCATCAACGCTATGCTGGAGGAGCTCGACCCCTATACAGAGTACTATACCGCCAAGTCGGCCCGCGACCTCAACACCATGACCACGGGCAAGTATGCCGGAATCGGCGCACTCATCCACTACAACAAGGCTGAGGATCGCTGCGTCATCTATCAGCTATACGAGGGCAAGCCCGCCCATCTGGGCGGCCTCAAGGTGGGCGACGTGCTGCTCGAGATAGACGGCAAGGACACTGGCCTCAGGGGCAGCCGCGACCTCAACGACTACACCGGCTCGGTGAGCAACGCACTGCGCGGTGACCCCGGCACCACAGCACGCATCAAAGTAAAGCGACCGGGTTGCCCCGACACGCTGACCATCAATATCACCCGCGCCAATGTGCAGATGCCCGCCGTGCCCTACAGCGGAATGGTGGCGCCCGAGGTGGGCTATATCTACCTCAACTCCTTTACCGCCGACTGCTCGCAAGAGGTGAAGCAGGCCCTGCGCAATGTGAAGGAAAAAGGTGCCAAGTCAGTCATACTCGACCTGCGCAACAACGGCGGCGGCCTGGCCAATGAGGCAGTGAAGATTGTCAATCTCTTTGTAGAGAAGGGCAAGCTGATACTCAAGATGAAGGGTAAGTTCTCTGACGCCAACACCTCCTACGCCACACAGAGCGCCCCCGAAGACCTCACCATACCCCTCGTGGTGCTGGTCAACGGCAACTCAGCCTCGTCGTCAGAGATAGTGTGCGGCTCGCTGCAAGACCTCGACCGCGCCGTGATAGTGGGTGAGCGCACCTTTGGCAAGGGACTCGTGCAGCAGCCCCACGAGATGCCGGGCGATGGAGTGCTCAAGCTCACCACCAGTCATTACTACATCCCCTCGGGACGCTGCATACAGGCGCTCGACTATACCCACCGCACCGACAATGGCGAGGCATACCGCATGCCTGACAGTCTCACCAACGTGTTCTACACCGAGGCAGGCCGACCGGTGCGCGATGGTGGCGGCATCACTCCCGATGTCACCGCGCCCGACAGCGTACCTACGCTGTTGGCATACGTAAGAAACAGCGACGAATACTTCGACTACATCAACCAGTTCTGCCTCGACCACGCCACCATTGCGCCAGCCAGCGAGTTTGCGTTGTCCGACGAGGATTACAAAGCTTTTGTGGATTATATCGTGCAGTCTGGCTTCACTCCCGAAGACAGGAGCAAGCGGGTTGTAGATCAGTTGCGCAAGATTCTGAAGGCCGAAGACGCCAGCGATGAGGCGATGGCCAATCTCGATGCACTGGAGCAGAGCATCAAGCCCGACATACCCAAGGTGCTCACACAGCAACAAACACTGATGAGCCGTTTCTTGGCATCCGACATCTGCGAGCGCTACTACCTCTATGCCGGAGCGCTGCAAAACGCACTGCTCCACGACAAGCAGCTCGATGCTGCCGTCCAGGTGCTGCAGAATCCCTCAAAATACCAGAACATTCTGAAGTAAGAAAAAAACTCTCCCGCTTGGGAGAGTTTTCTCTTTTTTAGTCTTCTATCAGATTTTCACCTGTCATCTCCTTGGGCTGCTCAAGCCCCATAATGTGGAGTATGCTAGGAGCCACGTCCGCCAGGATACCGTCCTTCACCTTGGCATCCTTGTTCTCCGTGATGTAGATAAACGGCACAGGATTGAGCGAGTGGGCGGTGTTGGGCGTGCCATCCTCGTTGATGGCGTGGTCGGCATTGCCGTGGTCGGCGATGATGATGGTCTCGTAGCCAGTCTCATTGGCAGCAGCCACCACGTCGTGCACACAAGCATCCACAGCCACCACGGCCTTCTCGATAGCCTCATACACACCCGTGTGGCCCACCATGTCGCCATTGGCGAAGTTCACCACGATAAAGTCATACACGTTCTTCTTGATCGACTCCACCAGTTTGTCCTTCACCTCGTAGGCCGACATCTCCGGCTTCAGGTCGTATGTGGCCACCTTGGGCGAAGCCACCAGGGTACGGTCCTCGCCTTCGTAGGGAGCCTCGCGTCCTCCGTTAAAGAAGAAAGTCACGTGAGCATATTTCTCTGTCTCGGCGGTGTGTAGCTGGCGCAGTCCCTTGCTGCTCAGATATTCGCCCAGGGTGTTATCCACATTCTCCTTGGGGAAGAGAATGCCCACGCCCTTGAAACTGGCGTCGTAGGGAGTCATGCAGTAGTATTTCAGGCCGGGGATGGTGTGCATACCCTCCTCGGGCATATCCTGCTGGGTGAGCACAATGGTCAGCTCCTTGGCGCGGTCGTTGCGGAAATTGATGAAGATAACCACATCGCCCTCCTTGATGGTGCCGTTCACGTTGGCGTTGACCAGCGGCTCCATAAACTCGTCGGTGTCCTTATGCTCGGGCGTGTCGGCATCGTAGCAGAACTGTACACCCTCTACCATGTCGGCCACCTCCTTGCCCTTGCCGCTGATCAGCTGGTCGTAGGCCACCTTGATGCGTGCCCAGCGCTTGTCGCGGTCCATGGCATAGAAGCGACCTATTATGCTGGCCACGGCAGCGCCGTTAGCCTCGCAGTGGTCGGTCAGCTGCTGGATGAAGCCCTTGCCGGAGCGCGGGTCAGTGTCGCGGCCGTCCATAAAGCAGTGCACGAAGGTGCGGCCGTCGAGACCGTAGGCATGAGCTATCTCAATGAGCTTAAACATGTGGTCAAGGCTGGTGTGCACTCCGCCGTCAGAGGTGAGACCCATAATGTGGAGGTTCTTGCCCGTCTCCTTGGCGTAGCCGTAGGCCTCCTTCACCTGCGGATTGTCCATGATGGAGCCGTCCTTGCAGGCACGGTTTATCTTCACGAGGTCCTGATACACAATGCGCCCCGCGCCGATATTGAGGTGGCCGACCTCCGAGTTGCCCATCTGGCCATCGGGCAGTCCCACATGCTCGCCGCTGGCCTGTAGCTGCGAGTGGGGATACGTGTTGTTGAGATAGTCAAGACAGGGAGTGGGTGTGCAACTGATCACATCATCCTTACCCTTGTCGCCGATTCCCCATCCGTCGAGGATCATCAGTAAAGCTTTCTTTGCCATAATCTTGAAATATTCGTTATTACGCTGCAAAAATAATAAAAAAGTTCAATGTTCAATATTCAATGTTCAATGTTTTTACTATCTTTGCCCCGCTTTTGTACCTTATTTATATATAATGAAAACAACAGCTATCATTTTCGCCCTACTGCTGGCCACCACCACAGTTTATGCTCAAGGGTCGAGAGCTAAGAGTCAAGCGCCGGTTGTTAATAAGGCACCCGCCCTTAGTGCCAAAAATGTTACTGATCTTGGGCTCGGCAGCCAGAAGTTCACGCAGAAAACCGACAATGTATGGACCACAGCCAAGGGAGTCACCATCTATTCGTCTCATCCCTACGGCGATAACATCAAGGGCTACAGTGGTCCCACTCCACTCTTCATCGCCGTCGATAAGAGCGGCAAGATTGTGGGCGTAGCACCCGCCGCCAATGCCGAGACACCAGAGTTCTGGAAACGACTGACCGACGCCAAGTTCTTCAAGGCATGGAAGGGCCTCACCCCCGCGCAGGCAGCCACCAAGAAGGTCGATGCCGTCACAGGTGCCACCTTCAGCTCCAAGGCAGTAGTACAGACTGTGCAAGCCACAGCCAAAAACATAAAAAAGTAAGACAATGAAAAAGAAACTCTCAGCCCTAACGCTAACCCTAACCCTTGCCCTTTTAATGGTCAATGGTCAATGGTCAATGGTCAACGCCCAATCCCCTGACTTCTGGTCGGTAGTTAAGAACCGCACCTCCGTGCGCCAGTGGCAGGACAAGCCAGTGGCCAAGGCCGATATCGAGGACATACTGCGTGCCGGCATGTCTGCCCCCACCGCCATGAACAAGCAGCCGTGGCGCTTCCTTGTCATCACCGATGCCAAGGAGCGCAATGCCCTTGCCGATAAGGTAGGGCGTGGCGATATGATTCGCAAGGCCCCTGCCATAATTGTGGTGTGTGGTGATATGAGCGACGCATTCCCAGGCGATGCCCGTGACTTCTGGGTGGAGGACTGCTCCGCCGCGAGTGAGAACATCCTGCTCGCCATCACCGCCAAGGGACTGGGCGGCGTATGGACAGGCGCCTACCCCACCAAGCGCTCCCAGGAGATTCACGACGCCCTCGCCCTGCCGGAGAACATTATCCCCCTCAACGTCATCCTCTTCGGCTATCCAAAGGACACCCCCACCCCCAAGGACAAATGGAAACCCGAAAACATCCACTGGCAAAAG
>JAFZUB010000040.1 GCA_017618515.1 Bacteroidaceae bacterium | reverse complement strand
GGTGACGGGAGTATAGACGGGATTGATGAATCCCTTGTAGGGCGCGATGTTGAGTGCCTTGTAGCGGGCGAGCACCTCCTTGTGGAGCTCAGGGTCAACCTTCACTCCGTAGGTCTCTACCAGCTGGCGGGCAGCCTCCACGTCACCCTCGCTCTTGATGCGCTGCACCTCCTTGAGCAGCTCGCAGAACAGGCCGCGCAGTGCCTCGTAGTCGTTGATTTGCAGATAGGTCTTGCCGTCCTTCTTGATGAGCTCACACACATTGCCGTCCTTGCCGTGGTCCAGAGCCCAGTGGGCGATGAGGGCGCGGTCGCGCATGTGGGCCTCCTCGAGGTCCTTGCCCGGCTCGATGCGCACGAGCTGTGTCATGAGGCCGTTCATCATCTGGTAGTAGTACTGGCTCTTGTATGCGTCCATATTGGGTGTGAGGCCCAGCTCCACAAGCTTGGGGTCGGCGAGGTAGTAGAGCGCGAAGAGGTCGGCGCGTGCCTCCTCCATGGTGGAGCCGTAGGACTTGAGGGCGTCGTCGCTGACTCCCTCCACCAGCTTGCCGCTGCCGTGGCCGAGACACTCGTGGAGGTCGGTGTGGAGGTCGTCGCAGTTGTCACCATATTTATCTATGATATCTGTTATCACGGGGTCGCAGATAAACTCTGCGTTGAAGCCGTTGCCGTGGGCAGCCTTGTTGTAAGCGTCGGTGAGGTTGCCGATGGTCACGCTCTTCGAGCCGTGCTGCTTGCGTATCCAGTTGCTGTTGGGCAGATTGATGCCAATGGCGGTGGAGGGATAGAGGTCGCCGCCGAGGATGGCTGCGACAATCACCTTGGCAGAGATGCCCTTGCACTCGTCTTTCTTAAAGCGCGGGTCAACGGGCGAGTGGTCCTCAAACCACTGGGCGTTGGTACTGAGTTTCTCTGCGCGCTTGGTGGCCTCGAGATCCTTGAAGTTGGTGATGGCCTCCCAGCTAGCCTTGAGGCCGAGGGGGTCGCCGTAGCTCTCGATGAAGCCGTTGGTGAAATCGACGAGGCTCTCGGTGTCCTTGAGCCAAAGGATGCTATAGGAGTCGAAGGTCTTGAGGTCGCCGGTCTTATAGTATTTGATGAGCTCCTTGATGACCTCGCGCTGCGCCGGGGATTCAGCCACAGCGGCAGCCTTGTCGAGCCAATAGATTATCTTCTTGATGGCAGCACCATAGAGGCCGTTGGCTGTCCAGCGCTGCTCCACGAGCTTGCCGCCCTTCTTCACGAGCCGGCTGTTGAGACCATACATCACGGGCTCTTGGTCGGTGGTGTCTTTCTGCGCATCATAGAATGCCTCGGCCTCAGCCTGGGTGACGCCGTCGCCGTAGTAGTTGCTGGCGGAGGTCTTGATGAGGTCATCACCGTCCTTTTGGTTGACGCGCATCTTCATCAGATTGGGATCGAATATCACGGGGAACACCACGTCGCAGAGCTGGTCAACGGTCTGCCCCTTGGCCAGCGGCAGCTTCTTGGCATCAACGCTCTTCAGCGCATTGCGGAAGAAGTCCTGGCTGAAGCCCGGCACAAACTTCTCGCAGCCGTAGTGGTGATGGATGCCGTTGGAGAACCATACGCGCTTGAGGTAGAGCTCGAGCGCCTTGAAGTCGTCGCTCTGGCGATTGCCCTGATAGTCGGTATAGACGGTCTCCAGCATCTTGCGGATGCGCAGATTGTAGGCACCGTTCTGGTCGAAGAGGATATCGCGACCGCACAGCGATGCCTCGCTGAGGTAATAGATGAGCTGCTTGTCGCGCAGACTCAGCTGCTCAAAACCGTGCACCTTGTAGCGCAGCATCTGCAGGTCGGCGAAGCGCTCGTTGGTGTATTCAAAATTGTCGTTGGTAGGGGCGGCGGCAATGCTACCGCACATCATTACTGCTGTCATCAGCATTAGTATTCGTTTCATTATTGTTATTTTTTTGTTTTCTATACTCTTCGGGGGTCATGCCGCGCAGTTTGCGAAAGGCATTGTAGAGGCTCTGCCTGCTGCTGAAGCCGCAGCGCAAGCCGATAATCTCGCAAGTGATTCTGTCGTATTCCGGGCTCTCCAGCAGGGCGCACACTCGGTTGACCCTCAGACGCTGCAATATCGACGAGAAGTTGCCGCCGAAAAACACCTTGGTGACGGCAGAGATATCCTGCACCGTGATGCCTGTACTCTCGGCGAGCCTCTTGGCGGTGAGCCCCTGCTGCAGGAAGCCCTCCTTATAAAACACTTCGCTGTTGATTATACGGCAGATAC
Source organism: Bacteroidaceae bacterium (assembly GCA_017618515.1). Next base: position 6,508 of record JAFZUB010000040.1, on the reverse strand, counting down.
GGTCAATCTTTGCTTGGCTGAGATTGTCAGCATACCTCTTTTCCATGCGTCAAAAAAACTATTCTGCAAACTCCGCATTATCTCTGCGGGGACGCTCGCGGCGCTCCACGGGCTCTATCTTCAACGGATTGGCCAACGCTTCGTCAACGTTGCGACGATTGCGCACGATATCAATGGCAGCATACACCGCTTGGCGCAACGGGTTTTCGTCGGCTATGCCTCGGCCAGCTATATCGTAGGCTGTGCCATGACCGGGAGAGGTGCGCACCACGCTGAGTCCCGCTGTGAAGTTGACACCCTCGTCGCGAGCCAACGCCTTGAAGGGTGCGAGGCCTTGGTCGTGATACATAGCCAGCACGGCGTCAAACTCATTATACATGCCGGTGCCAAAGAAGCCGTCGGCAGGGTATGGGCCGAAGCACTGCACTCCCTTGCTGGTGGCCGACTGTATGGCAGGCACGATAACATTCTGCTCCTCCTCGCCGATAAGGCCGTCGTCGCCGCAGTGGGGGTTGAGGCCCAACACTGCTATGCGCGGAGTGCTGATGAGGAAGTCGCGCTTCAGCGCCTTGCGCAGCTGCATCAGGCAATGCTCCACACGCTCAGCGGTGATGGCAGATGCCACATCCTTGAGAGCCACATGGGTGGTGACGAGAGCCACGCGCATCGCAGGACAGGTGAGTATCATCAATGCGTCGCCGGCAGAGCCAAACTCTCTCTCGAAATACTCGGTGTGGCCACTGAAGGGGAACGCCTCGCTGTGGATGGTCTTTTTGTTGATGGGAGCTGTGACGATGGCGTCGATAAGGCCTGCCTTGCAGTCAGCCACTGCCCTCTGCAGCGACACCAGCGCAGCCTTGCCGGCCTCTTCGGTGGGCTGGCCCACGTCAATCTTCACTTCGTCCTCAATGCACACCACCATATTGAGCATGCCCGCCTCAGCCTCGGTGGCCGAGGTGATGGACTTGAAGTTGGTGGTGAGGTTAAGATTCTTACGATAATAGATGGCGGCTCTCGGTGAGCCGTAAACGATTGGCACGCACAGGTTGCTCATTTCTGCATCTGCAAAAGCCTTGAGGATTATCTCATAGCCGATGCCGTTGAGGTCGCCGTGAGTGATACCGATTCTGATTTTGTCCATTATGATTAGGTGTATTGAAATGCGATGTAAAATTACAACTTTTTTTACTAACGGCAAAAAGATTTAGTCTTTTTCGTTATTGTGGCGAGTGTTGAGCAGTCCGCACGCTGCCTCGATGTCCTCACCCCGCGAAGCCCTGACAGTAGTGAAGACTCCCTTGGAGGTGAGATAGTTGCGAGTGCGCATCAATTTGTCGGGAGTAGCTCCACAGTAGGGGCTGTCGGGTATGCGGTGGAAGGGAATGAGATTCACTCTGCAATCGAGCCCGCGCAGCAGTTTCACTATCCTGTCGAGGTGGTGCACCTTGTCGTTGATGCCCTCAAACAGGATGTATTCGAACGATAGCCTCCGCTGATGCGACCCCTCTCGCGGATTGTCCTCATCAGAGTCGCGACAGAAATCCTCGTGCCTCAGCATCTCCACCACATCCTCAATGGGATATGGCTTCTGCGCAGGCATGTGCTCTGCCCTGTCGTTGGCGAAGGCGAAATGCAGACTGATGGCGAGGTTGCAATGACTGTCGCGGAGGAAACGCTGTAGTCCCCGCATCACTCCCACGGTGGACACCGTGATACGCTTCGGGCTCCATGCCAATCCCCACTCAGCGGTCAGTATCTCCAGACTGCGCATCACCGCATCGGTATTGTCAAAAGGCTCGCCCTGCCCCATAAACACAATGTTGGTCAGTCGCTCAAACTCCGGCAGCGCATATATCTGATTCAATATTTCTCCAGCACTGAGGTTAGCCTCGAAGCCCTGCCGCCCCGTCATGCAGAAGCGGCAGCCCATCTTGCAGCCCACCTGCGAGCTGACACACAGCGTAGCCCTGTCGCCATCGGGGATATACACGCTCTCCACAGTGCGACCCTGAGCCACGGCAAAGAGATACTTCACCGTACCGTCTTTCGACACACTCTTCCTCACAGGCTTGCTCCTGCCCAGCTCGTAGCGCTCACTGAGCAGCTCGCGCACCTTCTTCGAGACATTGGTCATCTCGTCGAAGCTGAATATCTGCTTCTTGTAGAGCCACTGCCCCAGCTGCTTGGCCACAAACCGCGGTTGTCCCAGCTCGGCCACCACAGCCTCCAGCTCGGTGGGAGTCATACCCGAAAGTGATTGTTTCATTTTTTAAGGTCTTTAAGGTCTTTAGGGTCCTTAAGGTCTTTAAGGACTTTCAGGCGTTTTCCTTCAACGCAAAAACAAATGTTCTCCCCCGCGAAGGTGAGGCCATAGACACGCTCCTCGTCATCCTGATATCGCGGTCTCGGATCTGCAGCCAGCACACCCTTCAGCGCCGTGGCCTTCTCCTCCCCCAGCTTGTCAATCAGACTCTGCGGCATCTCCACCTCAAGGCTCTCACCCTCGCGGTGGGCATTGTTGCAGGTAAACCCGCCCCTTGCCTCAGGATGGGCGTCGGTGTAGGGCAGATAAGGCTTGATATCGTAGATGGGCGTGCCGTCCATCAGGTCTGCGCCCCCCACTATCAGTACAGGGCCGTCCTTAGCCTCATAGTCTATGCCCAGCAGCCGCACTGCCGACAATCCTATACTGTTGGGACGAAACGGAGAACGGGTGGCAAACACCCCCACCCTCTCATTGCCTCCAAGACGCGGCGGACGTACTGTTGGGCTCCAGCCATCGCGGTGAGCCTCGCTGAAATCCCACAACAGCCAGACATAGTCGAAGCCCTCCAATCCACGCACAGCCTCAGCCACGCGGTACTCTTTTTCAAACACCACGCGACCGCGCAAATCCGGCACCATGCCGCTCTGACGCGGAACGCCAAATTTGCTACCAAAGTCGGTCTTTATCCTCGCAATTATCTTCATTCAATGCGCAAAGTTACAAATTTTCCTCCTAAATTCTTGGAAAATACAATTTTATTTGTATTTTTGCCAACAAACATGAAATAACTATAAACCAATAAACACAAAACCATTATGAAAAAAATCCTTCTTTCCCTGATGGTGCTCTGCTGCGCAATCGTGGCAAATGCACAGAACGACCAGCTCACCGCCACCCTTCAGCACGGTGACGAAGTAAGCCTCTTCACCGGTGCCGACGCACTGGCAGCAGCCCTGGAGGCAGCAGTCGACGGCGATATCATCACCCTCTCTGCCGGCACATTCCGCACCACCCCCATCAACAAGTCTGTCAGCATCTTCGGCGCAGGCTATGAGAAGGTGGATTCTCTTACAATCGATATCAGCGCCATTGACGGCGAGACAACCATCGGCCTTGCCGAGAACACCCTACACGACCTCAACTTCCAGGGACTCCGCTTCAACAACATTGTCAACATCGGCGGCACCACCAACAATGCCCCCATCGAAGGACTGACATTCACAAAAGTAAGGTTTGGTAATGACGTACGCTACTATAGCGACATCACCAATGCCAATTTTGACCAATGCATCTTTATAAGTCCTCAAAGAGGCTACCCCGACGCAAACACCGTCAATGCAAACAACTGGCTCTATAACAACTGCCACATACATTCTCTTAGTTATTTTAAGAACGGCTCCATTAAGGTTGACCACAGTATTTTTAGTTACGGAACTCCAATCTCCAGCTCAACAGTTCCTTTCATCTTTACAAACACTATCTTTAACGACTGCTACCGCTTTCCTGGCGGATTATATCCCAAGAATTGCATCTGCGTTTCAACTAGTCTCCCCGATGGTGTGAATTGCTATAGACCAGGTTATTATGGCCGTGACGTCTTTACCGATGTCGACGGCTTCGGATACAGCGAAACCCGCACCTTCGAAATCCAGAAGCCCGACGTATGGGTTGGCACCGATGGCACCGAGATAGGCATTCATGGTGGCAAGGGCTGGAGCAAAATACCCGCCACTCCCGTAGTGAAGGGCCTCAAGCTCTCCGTCAGCGGCAAGACTCTCAATGTAGAATACGAAGCCAAGACCAGGTAATTTGTACATTGTAAATTGTCAAATAGTACATTATTTATGTGTTACATAAAAACAACCCTTCTCGCCCTCTTCGTCTCCGTGGCGGCTATGGCGCAGAAGAGTATAACACAGCAAGTCTATTGGATAGACACTGACATCGGCGCGGCGACGGCAATCACTACAGGCACCACCCTTGATGTGTCGTCCATGGCCCCGGGTGTGCATGTCCTCACCATGCGGGTGCAGGACAGCGACGGACTGTGGAGCTCACCCGAGACACGGTTCTTTGTAGTGCCCCACGCCACGACAGAGCCGTCGGAGATAGTGAAGCGCGAATATTGGATTGACAACAATATCGCCGCGCGCACCGATCTCACCGACTCGCCGATGGTCCTCTCGCTGCTCGACCTCGCGCCGGGAGTGCACTTCCTCACTGCTCGCATCAAGGACGATGCTGGATTGTGGAGTGTGCCAGAGACACGCATCTTCGTAGTGCCCCACGCCACGGTGGAGGCGACCTCTATAGTAGAGCGTGAATACTGGATAGACAACGAGATTGCTGCACGCACCACCCTCGAAGAGTCGCCCACCCAGATATCACTACTCGACATTGCGCCCGGAGTGCATATCCTCACCGCTCGCGTCAAGGACGATGCAGGCCTGTGGAGTGTGCCCGAGACACGCATCTTCGTAGTGCCACACGCCACGGTGGAAGCAACCTCCATAGTAGAGCGCGAATACTGGATTGACAACGAGATAGCCGCACGCACCACACTCGAAGAGTCGCCTATGCAAATCTCGCTGCTCGACCTCGCACCCGGAGTACATATCCTCACCGCTAGAGTCAAGGACGATGCTGGTCTGTGGAGTGTGCCCGAAACACGCATCTTCGTAGTGCCCCACGCCACAGTGGAGGCAACCCAGATAGTGGAGCGTGAGTACTGGATAGACAATAAGGTAGCTACCCGCGCGTCGCTCGCCGATTCGCCCGCAGAGATAGCACTGCTCGACCTCACCCCCGGCATGCACTCCTTCACCATGAGAGTAAAGGACGATGCAGGCATCTGGAGTGTGCCCGAGTCACGCTTCTTCATCACTCCCACCCAGGCTGAGCAAGACGGGCTCACCATAGCGCAGTATATGTATTGGATTGACGGCGACACACTCAACTTCACCAGTGCTGCCGTAAGCGACCCAACTGCCGCACTGCCCGTCACAATCAGCCACCTCGACGAGGGCGACCACACCATCTCATGGCGAGTGGCCGACAGCAAGGGTACATGGAGCGAAGCTATGACTCAGTCCTTTACCTTCACCAAGACGTCCATCACCGGCGACATGATAACCCTCACCCCCGCTACCTTTGAGTATAGCGCTGAGGATATCACGCCCGATGTTACGGTGCTTGACGGCGACACGCCGCTCATACTCGGTGAAGACTACGACCTCGCCATTACCGACAACCACGACGTGGGCACCGCCACCGTCGCCGTCACCGGCAAGGGAGCATACAAAGACAGCGACAACGCCACCTTCACCATCACGCAGGCACCCCTCACCGTCACCGCTGACGACAAGGAGCGCCACGAAGACGATGAAGTCTCACCCGAGCTCACCATCACCTATAGCGGATGGAAGGGCAGCGACGACGAGAGCGTACTCCTGACAGTGCCCACCGTAGAGTGTGCCGTCAGCGCCGACAGTCCTATGGGCACATACCCCATCACCGTCAGCGGAGGAGAGGCACGCAACTATTACCTCGTATATGTCAACGGCACCTTCACCATCTCTGAGCCCGTGGCAGTCACCAGTGTCCTCGCCGACACCCTCGACCCCGACACCAAGGTCTATGACCTCCACGGCCGCCCAGTGCTCTGGCGTAGCGCGCCTAGCGGCATATACATCCTCAATGGACGCAAGGTATTCAAACGTTAGACCTTACTAGCCTATCCCATATATGCAGGTGCGCGCATTCTCGCGTACCTGCATTTTTATCATACAAACTAACTATATCTCAAAATAAAATATTACTTTTGCCACTCAAAATAAATTGCGCATAAAAAGGAAATAGTAAAATCGCAAATCATGATCACCTTCCTCATCAGTCTCCTGCTACTCATCGTTGGCTACGTCATCTATGGTCGCATCGTAGAACGCATCTTCCGTCCTGACCCCAACGCCAAGACACCCTGCTACACTAACCAAGACAACGTGGACTACATCCCCATGCCCACATGGAAAGTATTCCTCATCCAGTTTCTCAACATAGCAGGCACCGGCCCCATCTTCGGAGCCATACAAGGCATCCTCTTCGGCCCGGCAGCGTTCTTCTGGATAGTGCTCGGCTGCATCTTCGGCGGCGCAGTCCACGACTATATGAGCGGTATGATATCCCTGCGCAACAAAGGCATCAGCCTGCCCGAGATAATAGGTGACCAGCTTGGCAATACCACCC
>JAFZUB010000039.1 GCA_017618515.1 Bacteroidaceae bacterium | reverse complement strand
CTTCCTACTCCATACTTCCTACTCCATACTTCCTACTCCATACTTCCTACTCCATACTTCCTACTCCATACTTCCTACTCCATACTTCCTACTCCATTATTTTAAACCTAAAAGCATTTTTCGTGTCATATTATTATCCTGTTATTTTGACTTTTTAGACGCATTTTTTACTTGTTTGTCTATGAAATTTGGCACATAAATTGTTTATTACTAACTTAGCGGTCGAAAAACAACGTATTATATCAATCAATTTAATAAGATTATTATGAAAAAGACACTTATGGCAGCCTTGGGTGCTGCATTAATAATGATGAGTAGCTGCCAGTCGGCTAGCCAGTTCTATGGAGCAGCAACAGGCGCTTCGGTTGGCGGCATGTTTGGCTCAGCAATAGGTGCCATCTCTGGTGGATGGCGCGGCAGCAATGTGGGCCGTCTTGCAGGAATGGCGATTGGTGGAGTAGTGGGAGCAGCAGCAACAGCCCCAAAGACTACCAAAGAGAGCCGCACAAGTGACTATTACAATGGCTATGACTATGATGACTATCGCCAGAACAACAGCTACAGCCCTTATGGCAGTATCACCATCGAGAACATACGCCTTGTTGAGGGTATCAGCAACAACTGCATTGATGCCGACGAGCACTCTAAGCTCGTCTTCGACATCCGTAACGTGGGCAATGATTACGTTTACGACATAGCTCCTGTAATCACCGTTTCGGGCACCAAACAAATCTATCTCTCACCTACAGCAATCGTGAGCGAACTTGGCCCAGGAAAGGCAGTGCGCTACTCGGCCGAAGTGGTGGCTACCAAGAAACTGAAGACCGGTGTAGCCGACTTCAACATCAGCTTCTCTAATGGCGACCAGCTCTACACCGTGAGCTCTTTCCAAATCGCCACAAGAGGCAGATAATAGGTTGTAAACATATTATTTTAAGAAACAACACACCCGAGTCGCAAACGGCTCGGGTGTGCTTTGTCCTTAATAATAGGACAGATAATGATTATTGTCCTTAATTGTCGTCTAAAAGTCGCGCAGGATAGGCTTCGTCATGCAGCGGGCGCCGCCGCCTGCACGGGGGAGTTCGCTGCCTGGGAAGGCTGCCACAAACTTCTCATAGTCATTCATATTGACCTTGCCACTCACGATGTCCTCGGCGTTTAGCACTGCAAAGCCAGCACGGTCGAGCGCGTCAATAGTATGGGTGTTGCGGCGATAGCCCAGAATCTTGCCGTCGCCCAGTGAGAAGAAGTTGGCACCACTATGCCACTGCTCACGAAGCTGTGTCCAGGGGTCGCTGCCACCGCCAATCACGGGCTCTATATCCCATCCCAGACTATTGAGCGCGTCAACAATGTTTGGAGCGCTCTTATAGCTTATCTTGCCGTGGTCGATGGTAATTACTGTGGTGTCCTTGCCAGCAAAGAGTCCCTGCTTCTTAAGCATAGGCTCGAATGCCATGCATTGATGCTTGCCCAAGAAGGTGAAAACCATGTCGAGATGAATGAACGACTCGGGCTCTTTAGGCAGTTCCTGTGCTACAATGGTGAAATGTTCACGCTCGCGAGCAAAGGTCTGTGCGAGATAATCTATGCCCTTTCGGTTGGTGCGTATACCCTGGCCTATGCACAGCATGTCGGGGCTGGCAATCTGTACGTCACCGCCTTCGGTGCGGGCATATGGGTTCCATGCCATCGCGTTGAGGGTGTCAACACCAAAGAAGTGCTTGAATATAGCCTCATAAATGAGCGACTCACGCTCACGCACCTCAAAGCTCATCGAGTTGATGAGCACGCGGTTATACACCGTCGACGAAGCATCACGGGTAAAGAACAAGTTGTAGAGAGGCTTAAGCAGATAGCGATGCTCGCTCACACCGTCCCACTTGGGGTCTTCGCAGCCCTCAATGAGCACCTGTGCAAGCTTCTTAGGGTCGTTACCAGCTATCTCATCAATAACTCTCGCTGTTTTCTGGTTACATCCCTTAAGGCTGTCGGCAATCAGTTTTGTCTTCACCGCCTCATCCTTGAGCAGTTCCTCAAGAATATCTTGAACATAATAGACCTGTGTCCAACGCTCTAGCACACCACTGAAGTTGCGGTATTCCTCATCTACGATGGGCTTGTTGAGAATGTCGCTATAGAGGGCAGCATTGGCGTTAAGCGGTGTCATGCGCTCTATCTCCACGCCTGGGCGATGCAGCAGCACGGCCCTGAGCCTGCCAGTCTCGGAGCTTACATTAACCTCACAAGGTGTCAGTTGCTTTGTTTCCATAAATGATTTCTCTCTCTTTTAGCTGACAAGTTGACGAGGAACGAGCTGACGAGGCAGTAGTAATGCCTTGTCCGCGTGTCCGCTTGTTCCTCGTCTGCTTGTAAGCTTGTCAGCTTATTTCATGTAGGTGTAGCGGTAGTCGGTGGGCGATACCAGAGTCTCCTTAATCACGCGTGGGATGACCCAACGGATGAGGTTGAACTCGCCACCTGCCTTGTCGTTGGTGCCACTGGCACGGGCACCGCCGAAGGGCTGCATACCAACCACAGCGCCTGTTGGCTTGTCGTTGATGTAGAAGTTACCAGCAGTGTAACGCAGAGCATCGGTAATCTTCTCCACGGCCATGCGGCAACGTCCAAAGACAGCACCAGTCAAGCCATAAGGAGAAGTCTCGTCACAATCTTTCACTACCTCTTCCCACTTCTCGTCGTCGTAGGGGTAAACTGTGAGCACTGGAGCGAAGATTTCCTCCTCCATCGACTTGAAGTTTGGATTGCTGGTCTCGATAACAGTGGGCTCTACAAACCAGCCCTTGCTGCAATCGCACTTGCCGCCCAGAACAACCTCAGCGTCTTTAGCATCCTT
>JAFZUB010000038.1 GCA_017618515.1 Bacteroidaceae bacterium | reverse complement strand
GAACGGTGTTTGGATGTTGTTGTGGCGTGGGGCCACCTGGGGTGTCATAGCTTTCCTCCGGACACATCCCTCATCTTCCTGCTTTTAGGCGGGCTTAGTCTGTGATGATATCATCATCGCCATTGCCATATACTGTATAAACTATTTCTTGGTCTGCCAGCTCGCCTTTGCGCTCAGTGCTTATCTCCACGGCTGTTTGAGCGTCGTTGTCCCACTGCGTGTTCAGCAGTCCGTTCTCCTCCAGTCCGTCGGCAGTGTTGCCGAAGCGGTCGTTCTCTATCCAGCGGTGGTTGTTAAACAGAAATCCCTGTCCCTCTGCCAGCATCTCGCGTCCTGCAAAAGCCAGCGATGTCATCTGTCCGCTGAAACGGTCAAATGTCACGCTCACATTGTCATTGCCAATACGCACGCTCTGGTCTGCGCTTTCCATTGTCAGTCGTTCCGATTTCTTGGGCTGGGCGCTTACTGCCAGCGGCTGTCCTTTTTGTATCACAAATTGGCGCTTGGCCACGTCAAGGTCATAGTTCAGGCCTTGGGCAAACTCCGGTTGTTTCTTGTACACAACTCTCACCGTCAGCAGCAGTTCCTTATCGCTCTTTGTCTTGAAGGCCGGCACCTTGACTATGGTGCTGTCCTGTGGCTTTACGTCGCCGATAGCCACATAGCCATTGTTTACTACGTTGCCGTCCAGCAGATATTCGTAGCGCAACTCAAAGTCCGCGAGCGAACGGAAAGCATAATTGTTCTTAACGCAGATGCTGACTCCTTTCTCCTTATTCTTTACTTCTAAGTCCACATATTGATATCCGTACTTCACCTCCGCCAGCTTGGCAGTGTATCCGCGCTCCGCTGTCACCACGCCGTTGCTGCAGAAGTTGCCTTGGTGTGGACCGGGGAAGTCATAGCCAGTGTGCAGACGGCGTATTCCCTGCTTCATCTCGTGTGGGTCGTAGATGGCCTGGTCCACCCAGTCCCATATACATCCGCCGATGATGCTGTTGCTGTTGTGTATCACTTTCCAGTAGTCATCCAGATTGCCGATGGCGTTACCCATGGCGTGGGCATACTCGCAGATAAACAACGGCTTTTCCAGATTCGCCGAGTGGTCTTGCAGTCTCTGCACCGATGGATACATCACCGAATAGACATCTGAGTTTACTGCACCGCCCCATGGTTTGCCTTTCACCCACGAGCCTTCGTAGTGTACGAAGCGTGTATTGTCCAGCTGGTGTACGGTGTTGTAGCATGGCTCAAAGTTTGTGCCGTTGCCACACTCGTTGCCCAAGCTCCAGAAGATTACCGACGGATAGTTGCGGTAAATACGCACCAGGCGCTCTACCCTATCCACAAATGCAGGAATCCACGACGGCATGCTCGAGATGCTATGGTTGGCGTGGTCCTCAAGGTCTGCCTCGCCACACACATAGATGCCGTAGTGGTCACACAGGGCATACATAGCCACATCGTTTGGATAGTGCGACGTGCGCAGCGTGTTGATATTGTTTTGCTTAAACAGCAGCACATCTTTCAGCATACCTTCTGTCGTCACTGTGCGGCCTCCCACTGGGTCGGTGTCGTGGCGGTTCACGCCTTTGAGGAACACTCGCTTGTTGTTCACATACATCAGCGAACCTTTTATCTCCACCTTGCGTATGCCGTGTTTTGTGGAGAAGGCCATCACTTCGTTGCCCTTGCTGTCTGTCTGCACCACATTGACTGTGTATAGATCGGGTATCTCTGCGCTCCACAGTTTTGGGTTGTCCACGCTTATCGATGCACGGTATGAGCCGTCACCCTCTTTCACTGCTTCAGCCTTGCCCACCAGCTTTGCTTCCGGATCAAACAGTTTCACTACGACACCTGTGTTGTTGTCGCTGGTGTTAAGGGTAAGGTCAACGTTGACGTTGGCGTGGCTGAGGTCGTCATTGAAAGTGTCTGTAATCTTGTGGTCTCTCACATACACGCGTGGTACATTATAAATATATACACTCCTGCAGATGCCGCTCATTCGGAACATGTCCTGGCACTCCAGGTATGAGCCGTCGCACCATCTCAGCACCTGCACCACAAGATTGTTGCTGCCATCTTTAAGGTAAGGCGTGATGTCAAACTCAGCCACATTGCTGGCACCCTGCGTATAGCCTACGCTCTCACCGTTCAGATACACAAATGCTGCGCTGTGAATGGCACCGAAGCGCAGGATGGTGCGCCCCTCCTTCCAGCCATTGTCGATATTGAAACTCAGTTGATAGGTGCCTACGGGATTCACGCCATAGTTCTTGCCGTCGTCGTTGTAGCCTGGTCGCGCTTTGATAAACGGTGGCGTATTGTCGTGCGGATATTCCACGTTGCAGTATATCGGGTGGTCATAGCCCTCCATCTCCCAGCACGACGGCACAGTGATGTCGTCCCATTGCTGCGCTGCCTGCGCCGTTACCTTGCTGGCGTCGGGACGCTGCTCTGGTGAGCTGACGAAGTGAAACTTCCATTTGCCGTCGAGGCACTTCACGCTCTGGCTCTTGCATTCCGTCCATGGTTTGTCATAGTGCTCCTTGTCAGCTATCATCGCTGCCTCGTTGGGATATGGCATCATGTAGGCCGCCGACTGCAGTTTGTTGATGGCAAAGACGGTCTCGTCTTCCCATGGCGTCTGGGTCATGGCTGGCTCGTCACTCTTTTTGTTCTTGGGCTCTACTGCGCTTGGCCTGAGAGGTTCCGCTTTGGGCTCCAGCTTTACTTCAACCTTGCGCTCCGGCTCTTTGGCCAGCGACAACACATAGACTCCGTTGCCCTTGCTTTCGATATGCCATTTCTGCTGTTCGTCCGAGCCATTCGGCTCACCCCACTCCACTGCGCCTTGGTCGTTCATGCGTAGTGCCAGTCGCATTTCCGTGTTGACGATACGCCACATGCCCGACTGTTCGCTCAACACCACTGTAGCCTTGCCGGCTTGGCTGCTGGAGAATATATAAAACATGTCCTTCTGTAAGGACTGGGCGCCTGCTGTCAGTATTGCTGCCAGCAAGACAAAAGTCAGAAATAATTGTTTTGTTTTCATGATGAACGGTATATTTTGGCTACGAAGTTACGAATTATTTTGGAATAAGACACTATTTTGTGGTAATTCTTTGTGCGAATATATAATAATATGTATTTTTGTAGCACCAAACCTCAAATCGAAAACACATGTATTTAGGAAAAAAGAAATGCAGGACGCTGCGGACTATCCGCAAGCAGATAGCTGAGGCTAACGGTATCAGCTACAATCCCCACAAGTGCACCCACAAGGGCGATTGCCAGGGCACTTGTCCCGCATGTGAGCAGGAGATGCGCCAGCTTGAGAGTGAGATACGCCAGCGCCGTTTCAGCGGTCGTGCCGCTGTGGTGGTAGGCACAGCTATGGGCATCAGCATGCTCGCCGGCGGTGGGATGACCAGCTGTCGTCACGCCGGACAGGTGGTGGGCAAGGTTCCCGCCTATACTGATCTGCGCGGCGATGTGCCAAACACAGTTGCGCCCCCTGACACTGACTCCACTGCCATTGACAAGACCAAGGCACAGCCTGTTCCGACAAAGAAAATCTCGCCCGAAGAGGCAAAGGAGATTCTCGAGCAAATGCCCGTACAGAAACATAAGCGCAATTAACTACTATTATGTATCTCGGAAAGAAGAAATGCCGTGTGCTCAGAGGCATACGAAAGAAGGTGGCTGAGGCTAACGGTATCAGCTACAATCCCCACAAATGCACCCACAAGGGCGATTGTCAGGGTACTTGCCCAGCTTGTGAGCAGGAGATGCGCCACATCGAGAGCGAGCTTAACAAGAGAGTCCGTATGGGCAAGGCTGCTGTCGTGGTGGGAACGGCCATAGGCATCGGCGTGCTCACTGCCGGCATGAGTAGTTGCAAGCCTTTCCCGGTGAAGGGCGATGTGCCCATTACTGATGTGGTGGGCGAGGTGCCTGACTCTACCGTGTATCCCTGCGACAGTATTGCTGCGGACAGCGCGGTGGTAGAAAATACTAATACGGATGGCTCGACTGATAGCAATATCGCGCCATAGGATAGCCACCGACGGCAAGGGCGTGACCACTCTGGTGGCTTTTCACGGCTGTCCGCTCGATTGCCGCTACTGCCTCAACGAGCAGTGTAAGGATGATGCCCGCAAATTCAGCGACTACACTCCCGAGCGTCTGCTGGACGAGGTGCGGATTGACGATCTCTATTTCCAGGCCACAGGCGGTGGCGTGACTTTCGGTGGCGGTGAGCCCCTGCTCCACCCCGATTTTATCGCGGAGTTCAGGAGGATTTGCCCGCCGGAATGGAAGATAAATATTGAAAGCTCACTTGCGGTGCCCACGCATAGCCTGCAGAAAGTGGCGGCTCTGCTTGACGGCATGATTATCGATGTGAAGGACCTGAACGCCGATATCTATCGTGCATATACATGTCGCGACAATAAGCTGCTGATGAGCAATTTGCAATGGATTGCTGAAGCAGGACTGCAAGATAAATGCTTGGTGCGCTTGCCCCTGATTCGGGGCTACAACACTAAGAGCAATGTGAGCCGTTCGCGTATTCAACTCGCAGTGATGGGCTTCCGCCACTTCGACGAATTCAAATATATCATTAAATGATGATGCGTTCTTTGACGCTGATAGCCATTCTCGCTCCCCTGCTCGCCTACTCGGCTCCCCGCTTCAACGACTACTCATATCTGCGGAGCGACGGCCGCACGGCGACGATACGGCTGGCCGAGCAGTCCGACTCCCTGTCGGTGATTGAGTACTGGGTGGAGGACAGCCTGCTATCCACATGGCAATTAAAGTACCCCGTCTTCCAGTTCTGCTGCGGCAACGTGACGGGCGACAGTGTTCCCGAGATAGCGGTGGGCGTGGTGAAGAGCACGCGGTATAGTCCGCTGGTCGGACGGCGCCTGTTCCTCTTCAAGCTCTTCAACGAGGAACTGATACGCCCCCTGTGGCTCTCCTCGCGAGTGGCACACCGACTGCTCGACTTCACCATCGAGCCCGACGGCCGGGTGATAAGCCATGAAGTGAAGGCCGATGGCACTCCCGTGACTGTGCGCTATGAGTACCGCGGCTTCGGACTGAAATTTGTGGAATATATTAACTAACTAAAAACATATTGTGTCATGAAAAAGAGTTTTTCCATCATTCTGTTGACTGGCGTGCTGATGTGTATGCCGTCAATGGCTCAAAGCAACTTCAGCATGAAGGCCAACAAATGGGCCAAAACTGTCAACCTTAAGCAGGACCTCTCCACTCTGAGCTATGAGGAGCTCCACATGCTCAAGGCACTGGTGTATGCCACCCACGGCAGATGGTACACTGAGCCAGAGATCAACCGCGTACTGGTAAACAAGGCTGAGTGGTATGAGCCGTTATGCGGCCAGCGTATGACCGCCTTCTATGAGAGCGGAGGTGAGGGAGAGGCAGACCTCTACACCGTTAGTCTGACCTCCGACGAGCAAGCCTTTGTCAACAAGATAGAGGCTCGCATGCAGCAGCTGCAGCAGACCCTGAAGGGCAAGGACGGCCTCGAGTCAACAAAGCTGTGCATCAATATGAGCCAGGTAAGCAAGCCGTCCACCGACCTGCTCGACAGGCTTAACGCCTACAACTTCGCCATCGAGCAGAGCGACTGCGACCAACTCTTCAATATCTACGAGAAGAATGGATACGAGATGATGCCGAGCTTCGTGACGACCGATGTCTATCTGCAGCTCTCCCACATGTATCTGGCCTATGTGCAGAAGTATATCGAGAAGAAGTACTTCATCCCTACCCTGCAGGCCACCCTGGAGGGCATGGAGCAGCAGGTGGCTAAGGCCCGCACTTCTTCGCTGAAGAAGGGTGTCAGCGACCGACTGGACAAGATGCAGACCTACTGCGCCATCGGCCTTAATCTGCTTACTGGCAAAGCCCAGAGCGTGCCGTCGTTGTACAAGAATCTCTACGACGCAGAGGTGGAGAATATCGTTGCTGCCGAGAATGCTCCGTCGCCGTTCATGGAGGTGGAGTACTACATGTATTCTCTCTACAAGCCGCGCGGCCATTACACCCGCTCCGAGGGAATGGAGCGCTACTTCCGCTCTATGATGTGGGTGCAGACCGCCTCTTTCTTTAGCCAGAACGAAGACGCTGTGAAGAATGCCACCATCCTCGCCATGCTCTTCAACTCTATGCCGCAGGACAAGCGTGACGACTTCCGCCACATGGGCGAAATCATCACCCAGCTCACCGGTCCGTCCGACAATGTGTCTATCCTCCAGCTGGCCGACTATCTGCGTGCCAACAATATCACCGACTTCAATGTTGTCAACGACAAGGACACCATGGCTAAGGTGCTGGCTGAGCTTGTTCGCCTCAACAACGAGCACAATCAGCTCTCCACTAAGATGGAGGCTATCACGGGCTTCAACATCAACTTCATGCCGCAGCGTTTCCTCTGCGACAACGAGGTCATCGGCAAGCTGGTTGACGACACCCCCAACTGCGACAAGGCCTATCCCTCTGGAGTGAATGTGTTTGCTGTCTTCGGCTCCAAGACCGCCGAGACGCTGCAAAACGATTTCTATCGCGATCCTCAGCGCTGGGAGAACTTCGACAAAATCTTCCGTGAGCTCCACGCCAAGTATGCAGGCAAGCCTATCGGTGGCGGCACCATCTACGACCGCCGTCTGCAGTTGCTCGTCTATCTCGCTTCGCGCACCGACCGCACCGACTATGCCTTCTACAACACTCCCCACTGGCAGTTCAAGGACCTCAACACCTCGCTCGCCTCTTGGGCCACGCTGAAGCACGACGCCATCCTCTATGCCGAGCAACCCATGCTGGCTGAGTGTGGCGATGGCGAGGATCTGCCCGCGCCCATGCCCTTTGGCTTTGTAGAGCCCAACAAGATTTTCTGGGACCAGCTCTATCTCCTTATCCAGGACACCGAGTCGTGGCTTAAGCGCTGTGGGTATATCGACGATGATATCTCCTCCAAGACAGAGAACCTGCTGGAGAGCATCGGCTTCTGCAAACTGATTGTTGACAAGGAGCTGCGCGGTGAACTACCCGACTATGTGGAGCGCTGCCAGCTCAACAGTATCGGTAGCTCGCTCGAGTGGATGACTCTCGGACTGAT
>JAFZUB010000037.1 GCA_017618515.1 Bacteroidaceae bacterium | reverse complement strand
TGTGGGCCACAGAAACACATTCTTGGCCGCTTGCTGCGAGATAGTGCTGCCTCCACGACGACGCTTGCCGTCGCGATACTCGCGTGCCGCCTGTTTGATAGCTTCGATGTCAAAGCCGCTATGTTCCAGAAAGCGCTGATCCTCAGATGCCATAACAGCTTCGGCCAAGTGGGGCGATATACTGTCGAGTGGCACCCATTGGTGGTGTAGGCGGGTGGCCTCGCCCCTGCCCGACTGCTGTACACAGCGTATCACCATCAGCGGACTGACATACACCGGCACCCACTTGTATAACAGAGTAAAGAAAATGCTCGACCCGAAAAACACTATCAGGCCCCACAGCACAATCTTCTTGAAAATTCTCAATCCTTCCTTCATGATTCAGCTGCAAAAATAATCATTTCTGCTTTATTTATATAGGCAAAAAGAGAAAAAAGTTGTAAATTTGCGGCCGAAAAAATTATATATCATGGCAATAGAACTGAAAGACCTCACAAAGAGGAGCGAGAATTACTCGCGCTGGTATAATGAACTGGTAGTAAAGGCTGACTTGGCTGAGCAGGCCGACGTGAGAGGCTGCATGGTGATCAAGCCCTACGGCTACGCCATCTGGGAGAAGATGCAGCAGGTGCTCGACGGCATGTTTAAGGAGACAGGCGTGCAGAACGCCTACTTCCCCCTGCTGATACCGAAGAGCTTCCTGTCGAAGGAGGCCGAGCACGTGGAAGGCTTCGCCAAGGAGTGCGCCGTGGTAACCCACTACCGCCTCAAGACCAACGAGACACACGACGGCGTGGTGGTTGACCCCGAAGCCAAGCTGGAGGAGGAACTGATTATCCGCCCCACATCGGAAACGATTATATGGAACACATATAAAAACTGGATTAAGTCGTATCGCGACCTGCCGGTGCTGTGCAATCAGTGGTGCAATGTGATGCGCTGGGAAATGCGCACACGACTATTCCTGCGCACAGCAGAGTTTCTCTGGCAAGAGGGCCACACCGCCCATGCCACCCGCGAGGAGGCAGAGCAGAGAGCACAGCAAATGCTCAAGGTGTATGCCAAGTTTGCCGAGGACTACATGGCAGTACCAGTAGTTCAGGGCGTGAAGAGCGCCACGGAGCGCTTTGCCGGTGCCATCGACACCTACACCATCGAGGCTATGATGCAGGACGGCAAGGCACTGCAGAGCGGCACGAGCCACTTCCTTGGCCAGAACTTCGGCAAGGCATTTGGTGTGCAGTTCCTCAACAAGGAGAACCAACTGGAATATGCATGGGCCACCTCATGGGGAGTGAGCACCCGACTGATGGGTGCGCTGATCATGACCCACTCCGACGACAACGGACTGGTGCTGCCGCCGAGGCTGGCGCCCATACAGGTGGTGATAGTGCCCATTGGCAAGCCCGCACAGATGGAGGCCCTCGACCAGAAGGCCGCCGAGATGGTGGCAAAGTTCAAGGCACTGGGCGTGAGCGTGAAGTACGACAACGACGACAGCAAGCGCCCCGGATTCAAGTTTGCCGACTACGAGCTGAAGGGTGTGCCCGTGAGAATAGTGCTCGGTGCACGCGACCTGGAGAAGGGCGAGGTGGAGATTATGCGCCGCGACACGCTCGAAAAGAGCAATGTCAGCGTAGAGGGCATCGAAGAGTATGCCAAGAACCTGCTCGACGATATCCAGCAGAATATCTACAAGAAGGCTCTCGACTACAGGCTGGCCCACACCTGCGAGTGCAGCAACTACGAGGAGTTTAAGCAGAAGGTGCAGGACGGCGGCTTCTTCCTCTGCCCGTGGGACGGCACCGAAGAGACCGAGGCGCAGATAAAGGAGGAAACGCAGGCCACCATACGCTGCATCCCCTTCGACACCGACCAAAGCAACCCAGGCACCGACATGGTGAGCGGCAAGCCCGCCAAGTACAAGGCATTGGTGGCACGCGCTTATTGATTGACAATTGGAGACCACCCCTAGCCCCAAGACCACCCCTAGCCCCTCCTAGAGGAGGGGGAAAGGGAGGAGGGGAAAAAGGAGAAGGGGAAAGGGCTTGAAAATTGAAAAATGAAGGTCGCTATCGTAAAATATAATGCCGGAAATATCTGCTCCGTAGTCAATGCAGTGAAGAGACTGGGGCTGGAGCCGCTCGTGACCGATGTGGCTGACGAGTTGCGCCAGGCAGACTGCGTGCTGTTTCCGGGACAGGGCGAGGCGGCCTACACCATGCAGTATCTGCGCAGCAGCGGACTGGACAAGGTGATAATGAGCCTCACGCAGCCTGTGCTGGGCATTTGCATCGGTATGCAGCTGATGTGCCGCCATAGCGAAGAGAGCGACACCGAGTGCCTCGGCATCTTTGACACCGAAGTGAAGCGCTTCATCCCCACCCAGCACTGCCAGAAGATACCGCACATGGGGTGGAACAGTCTGCACAATCTCAAGAGTCCGCTATACAATGGCATTGACGAGGGAGACTTTGTGTATTTCGTGCACAGCTACTACGTGAGCAGCAACCCCTACTCCATCGCCGACTGCGACTACATCCACCCATTCTGTGCATCGATGCACAAGGACAACTTCTACGCCACGCAGTTTCACCCTGAGAAGAGCGGACGCGTAGGCGAACAGATACTAAGTAACTTCATCAACCTGGCACGATAAGCGATGATAGAACTCATTCCTGCTATAGACATCATCGGCGGCAAATGCGTACGCCTCACTAAGGGCGACTACGGCAGCCAGACGGTGTATGACCTCCAGCCCCTCGACTTTGCCAAGGAGATAGAGGCGCTGGGCTACCGCAGGCTGCACATGGTGGACCTCGACGGTGCCCGCTCCAGCCACGTGGTGAATATAGAGGTGCTGAATGAGGTGGCCACCCACACCAGTCTGCAGATAGACTTCGGCGGCGGCATCAAGACCGACGCAGATATGGAGGCGGTGTTTGAGAACGGTGCCGCGTTTGCCACTATCGGCAGTGTGGCAGCCAAAGAGCCGGAGCTGATGGACAGTTGGATAGAGCGATATGGTGCCGACCGACTGATACTCGGGGCCGACGTTAAGGATGGCTTCGTATGCATCAGCGGATGGAAAGAGAAGAGCCGCAAGAGGCTGATGCCTTTCCTGCAGAGCTACTACGCAAAAGGCATTCGCCAGGTGCTATGCACCGACATAAGCAAGGACGGCATGCTGCAAGGCACCGCCGTGGAGCTATACAAAGAAATAATGCAACAGATGCCCGACCTGCACCTCATTGCCAGCGGTGGTGTCAGTTGTGAGGAGGATATCACCCTGCTGGACAGTGCCGGCATTCCCGCCGTAGTGTTTGGCAAGGCCATATATGAAGGCAAGATTGACCTAAAAACATTGCCGCTTCGCTCTCGAGCCTTTTAACGTCAGCCCGCGCCTAAAGAGCATCCTTGCTCTTTCGAGACGGCGCGACCACTGACAAGGCTCTCGCGATATTCTATTGACCATTGAACATTGACCATTGAACATTGAACATTGAACATTGAACATTAAATGTCGTTAGCTAAAAGAATAATACCCTGCCTAGATGTCAAAGACGGCCAGACCGTCAAGGGCACCAACTTCGTCAACCTGCGCTATGCTGGTGACCCAGTAGAGCTGGGCAAGGCATACAGCGACCAGAATGCCGACGAACTGGTGTTTCTCGACATCACTGCCAGCTACGAAGGCCGCAAGACCTTCACCGAGATGGTGGGCAGAGTGGCTGCCGAGCTGTCGATACCCTTCACCGTGGGTGGCGGCATCAACGAGATGAAAGACGTTGACACTATGCTCAACGCGGGAGCCGACAAGGTGAGCATCAACTCTGCCGCACTGCGCAATCCCAGCCTCGTGGACGAGATAGCCAGCCATTTCGGCTCGCAAGTATGCGTGGTGGCCATCGACGCCAAGCAGGAAGACGACGGGCAGTGGCAGTGCTACATCAACGGAGGGCGCGTGCCGACAGGGCGCAATCTCTTTGAGTGGGCCAAAGAGGTGGAGAGCCGCGGTGCCGGCGAGATACTCTTCACAAGCATGGACCACGACGGAGTGAAGCATGGCTTTGCCAACGAAGCCCTCGCCCATCTGGCCGACACGCTCTCAATACCCGTGATAGCCAGCGGCGGTGCCGGCAATATGCAGCACTTCCGCGACGCATTTGTTGAGGGCAAGGCCGACGCTGCATTGGCCGCCAGCGTGTTTCACTATGGAGAGATAAAAATCTCAGACCTCAAGCACTATCTGCGTGACGAAGGAATAAGCGTTAGACTGTAACAGACTGAAAAGAACTCCCGAACTACAAGATACGATGACAACAATAGACTTCAATAAGATGGGCGGCTTAGTGCCCGCCATAGTGCAGGATGCCACCACCAAGACCGTGCTGATGCTCGGTTTCATGAACGAAGAGGCATACCTCAAGACACTCGAGTTGAAAAAAGTGACTTTCTACTCGCGCACCAAGCAGCGCCTGTGGACCAAGGGTGAAGAAAGCGGCCACTTCCTGCACCTGGTGGACATCAAGGTGGACTGCGACCAAGACACCCTGCTGGTGCTTGTCAATCCCGAGGGGCCGACATGCCACAAGGGTACCGACACATGCTGGGGAGAGAAGAATGAGAGCAATCCACTACTCTTTCTCAGTGAGTTGCAGGACTTTATAGAGAAGCGCCACGAAGAGATGCCTGAGGGCTCCTACACCACCTCGCTATTCAAGGACGGCATCAACCGCATAGCACAAAAGGTGGGCGAAGAAGCACTGGAGACAGTCATCGAGGCATGCAACGGAACTAACGAACGTGTGGTGTATGAAGGCTCCGACCTATTCTATCACCTCATCGTGCTACTCACCGCCAAGGGTATGCGTATAGAAGACCTGGCCCGCGAACTGCAAGTGCGCCACAAGCCGGGATGGGAAAAACATTGAACATCGTAAGCAAATTAAAACTATGCTTTTAAATTATAATAATGTAGAGATCAGGCAAGACGATGCCTTGATACTGAAGGATATCAGTCTCTGCGTCAACAGCGGTGACTATGTGTTTATTACCGGCAAGGTGGGCAGTGGCAAATCAACCCTGCTGAGTACCATCTACGGTGAACTGCGCCCCCTCAGTGGCGAGGCACAGGTGCTGGACTACGACATGCTGAAGATAAAGCCCAAGCAGCTGCCAGCGCTGCGCAAGCAGCTGGGCATGGTGTTTCAGAGTTTCCAGCTTCTTCACGACCGTACGGTGAGAAAGAACATGGAGTTTGTACTCAAAGCCACGGGCTGGAAAGTCAAGGACGAAATACAGACTCGCATACAGGAAGTGCTGAGCAAGGTAGAGATGCTCGACAAGATAGACAAATATCCCTACGAGCTCTCGGGCGGACAGCAGCAGAGAGTAGCCATAGCCCGTGCCATACTCAACAAGCCCCAGATTATTCTCGCTGACGAACCGACAGGCAATCTTGACATAGAGAGCAGCACATGTGTAGTGGAGCTGCTCAATGAGATACGCCATGAGGAAGGCACAGCCATCATCATGTCAACCCACAATCTGCAGTTGATCAGTCTCGTAGACAATGCTACGGTATATACTTGCAGCGACGGACATCTAACAAACGCGTAAAAGTTAAAACAATGAAGATACAGAAATTCGGCGGCACCTCGGTAGGTAGCGCACAGAGGATGAAAGA
Organism: Bacteroidaceae bacterium; assembly: GCA_017618515.1. The sequence goes on along the minus strand of JAFZUB010000037.1, from coordinate 648 downwards.
AGTGGTGAAGCTCATCGGCAAAAACGAGAGCAGCCTTGTGGTGTTGTCGGCGATGGCTGGCACCACAAACGCCCTTATCGAGATAGCAGACTACTTTGCAAGAGGCAACAGAGAGAGCGCTGCGGCAATGATTGGCAAGCTCTACACCAAATATATGTGCCACATCGACGAGCTATACTCTACCGAGAAAATGAGGGAGAAGACACGCACCTTTATCAACGACAACATTTTCAAGGTGTTGCTTAGCTACAAAAAGAGCGACTTCACTCCCGAAATGGCAAAAGAGATAGTTAGCCTCGGCGAGATAATGAGTACAAACATGCTGGTCAACTACTGCAACGAACAAGGCATGAACGCCGTACTGCTGAATGCCCTGGACTTCATGCGCATCGACCAGTACACCGAGCCTGACATCCATCATCTGCGTGAGACTCTGATGCCATTGCTCAAGCAGCACAGCGATGCCCAATACTTTATCACTCAAGGCTTTATCTGCCTCAACCACGAAGGCAAGGTTGACAATCTGCAGCGCGGAGGCTCTGACTACACCGCCTCGCTCATAGGTGCCGCCATTAAGGCCGATGTGATAGAGATATGGACCGACATCGACAGCATGCACAACAATGACCCGCGCTATGTGGAAGGCAC
>JAFZUB010000036.1 GCA_017618515.1 Bacteroidaceae bacterium | reverse complement strand
CTGCGCCTCTACTCCAAGGCCGCCGACAATAACTACGACCAGATATTCCGCTTCCAGACACGCGGCTACGGCTACTCCATCCACTCACAGGGCGCCAGCATCAAGCCCTCCGACGGACTCGCAGGCAGCACCGTGGTCACCACCCTCGACCCCTCGCAGCGCGGCACCTATATCCTCGACCAGAAGGATTGGGGCAACTTCCTCATAGGACCGGCACAGAACACCAACGCCATGATCAACGGCAACTTCTCGCCCGTCAAGAATACCGCCATCTCCACCGACGGTACCCTCTGGTATCTCGAGCCGTGCACCACCACGCCCGTCTCCCTCAACTCCGCGGGTGTCTTGGGCCTCTATGTGGACTTCGCCGTGCAGGTGCCCGAGGGAGTCAAGGCATACGCCGTCAACCACGTCACCCCCGATGGCGTCATCAAGCTCACCGAGCTCGACGGCACCATACCACCCTGTACCGCCATCATACTGCGCGGACAGAGCTACCAGAGGCTCGACCTCACTGTCAGCAATGTTAGCAACGCCCAGTCCTCGATGTTCAATTCGCAATACTCCAACAAGCTACTCGGAGTCTTCACCCGCACCACCAGTCTGCCCAAGGGCACCTTCTACACCCTCTCCACCAACGGTGGTGAGGCCGTCATGAAGCGTCCCGCCATCTCTCTCGTGGCAGCCAACAATATCTATCTGCCCTTCGAGGAAGGCTTCATGCCCGACCTGCAGACCTACACCTTCGACTTCGACGACCTCGTTGATGCCGTTCCCGCAGTCGGGAGCGATAATCCTCAATCGTCAATGGTCAATGGTCAATCAACCTACGATCTCCAAGGCCGCAAAATCAATGGTCAGCCGAAGGACGCCATCCTCATCATCGACGGCAAAAAGGTTACCACCAAGTAAACCGTCGCCATCACAACAAAAGCCGAAGACCACGCAAGTCTTCGGCTTTTCTTTTTCACAATTTACTTATTACCAAATCCTGATACGCTTATTCTTCGGAATAAACAGTTTGCCCTTCTTGATGCCGAACGCCTCATACCACTCGTCAATCTGCGGCAGCGCACCATTCACGCGAGCTGCGTTGGGCGAGTGCACATCCTGGTTGAGCAACATATCCATATACTGTTCGCGGTTGTTGCTGGCCCATACGCGTGCCCATCCGAGGAAGAAACGTTGGTCGGCGGTGAAGCCGTCAATCATGCTGTTGTTGCCCGTGTTGTGCAGAGCCTGCAGGGCCACATGCAGACCGCCGTTGTCGCCGATATTCTCGCCCAGCGTCTGTTGTCCGTTCACCTTCTTGCCGTTTATTACCTCGATGGTCGAGAAATAGTCGGCCAGCAGAGCGGCACGCTTGTCGAAAGCAGCCTTGTCGGCCTCCGTCCACCAGTTGCGCTGGTTGCCCGTGAGGTCAAACTGACATCCCTGGTCGTCGAAGCCGTGACTCATCTCGTGTCCTATCACGCCACCTATCGCGCCGTAGTTCTGTGCATCGTCGGCCTCCACATCGAAGAATGGAGGCTGCAGGATGCCGGCGGGGAAACATATCTCGTTGGTGGTGGGGTTGTAGTATGCGTTGATAGTCTGTGGGTTCATGTGCCACTCCTCCTTGTCCACAGGCTTGTTCACCTTGCGGTTGAGGGCGTCCAGCCAGTTCCACTCACTCACATTCGCCAAGTTCTCAAACAGCGTCAGATCCTCATCTATCTGCATCTTGCTGTAGTCCTTCCACTTGTCGGGGTATCCAATCTTCACGTGGAAGTCAGCCAGTTTCTTTTTTGCCTCCGCCTTTGTGGTCTCTCCCATCCAGTCGAGAGCCTCTATGCGCTCGCCGAGAGCTGTCTGCAGGTTGCGCACCATCGTCAGCATGCGCTGCTTACTCGTCTCGGGGAAATACCTCTCGCAGTACATCTTGCCGATAGCATTGCCCAGCACACCGTTCACCAGACCTGTGGCCTGCTTCCATAGGTGGTCATCCTGCGGCTGTCCTGTCAGTGCCTGCACAAAGGTGAAGTATGAGCGACGCAGATCTTGCGTCAGGCTCGACGAAGCACCCATGATGATGCGCACCTCGGCGTAAGCCTTCAGGTCCTCCAGCGGAGTGTCGGCCAGTATCTTCTCTACCTCATGCAACGGCTCGGGCTGCTCCACCACCAGTTCCTTGAAGGCAGGGAATCCCGATACCCAGAATGCCGTAGGCCAGTCGATGCCCGGGAAGTCGCGCACCAGCTCGTCGTAGGTCATCTTGTGGTAGTTGGCGTCTATATCGCGCAGCTTCACCATGTCGTAGCTCGGCTCGGCGATGCGCTTCTCTATGGCATACACCTTCTCTGTGCGCTCCGCTGCCGTAGCCTCGTCGTAGCCCAGAGCCACGAAGGAGCGCTTCAGGTAAGCCTTGTAAGCCTCGCGCACCATCTGCGACTGCGGGTCGTCGTTGAAGTAGTAATCGCGGGTGCCCAGTCCGAGGCCGTCCTGCGATATGCTCACGATGTTGTTGTCAGCGTCGCGTATGTCTGCTCCGGCACCCCATGCGTACATCATCGTGCGAGCACCGCGGCGGTCTATCTCGGCCGTCACGCGCTGATATTCCTTGCGGTCCTTGACGGCTCGAACCTTCTCCAGCAACGGCATTATGGGCGCCAGCCCCTGCTCGTTGCGCTTCAGCGTGTCCATCATCTGGTTGTAGAGGGTGCCTATCTTATATCCCAGCGAGCCCTTCTCCTGCGGTTGCGTGGAGAACTCCAGGATCATCTCCTGTATCTGCTTCTGGTTCTCCTCATACAAGTCCATGAAGGCCCCGTTGGTCATCTGGTCGTCGCGCAGCGGGTGCGTCTTGAGCCAGTTGCCGCAGGCATATTCCACAAAGTTGTCACCGGGTTTCACGGCCAGGTTCATGTTTTCCTTGTCGTAACCCTTGAGTTGTTGTGCAGAGACCGTTGCTCCACCCATCAGCATCAGTGAGAGGCTGACGATTCTAATCACATTTTTCATAAAAAATACAGTTTTTTACACCTTAAAATATAATTTGGCTGCAAAAATAATCAATATTATTTGAATTAAGCAAAAATGTCATGCTATTTCCCGCCTCTCACCCATACCTTAAGCGTATTTAGGTCAGCGGGATTGGCAGATCGGCCCACCATCACATTGTACATGCCAGGCAGAACACGCATAGTATTGGTGGTCGTGTCCCACCACTCAAAGGTATTGGGCGACAGGGCAACAGTTGCCTTCACCTTCTTCCCCGCAGGAATGTCCACGCGTTTGTAGGCACGCAGGGTGCGCACAGGCCCCTCGCTATCATCGGGCCTATTGATATACACCTGCACCGTCTCCGTCGTCGGGCGTTTGCCCTTATTCGTCAGAGTCACGGTGATGTTCGAGCCGTCATACTTAGGTTTTCCGTATATCACGTCAGAATAGCCGAGACCATAACCGAAGTACCAGAGCGGCTCCTCTTTCATGTAGCGATAGGTGCGCCCGCGCATCTTGTAATTCTCATAGTCGGGCAGCTGGTCTGTACTGCTGTAGAAGGTGAGAGGCAGTCGGCCCACGGGGTTGTAGTCGCCGTAGAGCACGTCAGCCAGTGCCTCGCCGCCCGCTTCGCCGCCATACCATGCCTGCACGATGGCATCGCATGTCTCCGTCTCGGGCACTAAAGCCACCGCGCTTCCCGAGCAGTTTACCAGCACAATACGCTTGCCTGCGTCGTGCAACATCTTGAGCATGTTGCGCTGTATCTCGGGCAGCTCGATGCTCGTGCGGTCACCGCCGCGGAATCCCGGCAAGTCGATGCTCATCTCCTCTCCCTCGAGGCGCGGCGATATGCCACCCACGAATATCACTACCTCGGCATCGCGCACGCAGTCCATCACCTCTTGGTCAGTCGTGTTGCTCGCGTCGTCGGTGCGTATGCGCAGCGCCGTGTCGTGACCATAGTCCACCTCCGGCTCGCCGTTCGTCCCGTGTAGCGTGCGCGATGAGTTCTCCACCAGCTCACACGCCTTCATGTGCCCTACCACACGCCCCTTGGCCTCTATGCCTTCCAATATGGTCACCG
>JAFZUB010000035.1 GCA_017618515.1 Bacteroidaceae bacterium | reverse complement strand
GGAATTTTAAGGCTCCGACGAAATAGACGAAACAATGAAAATTCTTGTAACGGGTGCCAATGGTCAACTTGGCACAGAGATACGAAACATAGCCGGACTCTACGAAGGATGCGAGTTTGTGTTCACCGACGTGGAGGAACTCGACATCACTGACGGTACTGCCGTAAGGGCTGCCGTCAATGGAAATGCGATAGACCTTGTCATAAACTGCGCGGCCTACACAGCTGTGGATCGTGCCGAGACCGATGAGCCGCGTGCCAGAGTTCTTAATGGCGAGGCACCAGTGCTGCTGGCCAAGGCTGTGGCAGACAGGGGTGGTGAGATAATACAGATATCCACGGACTACGTGTTTGGTGGGCAGAGTTGCACACCTTATACCGAGGACATGCCCACAGGGCCGCAGTCAGTGTATGGCCTCACCAAGCTAAACGGAGAGAAGGGCGTGATGGCTGCTAACCCACGCCATGTGATTGTGCGTACGGCATGGCTCTATTCGCCCTATGGCAACAACTTCGTTAAAACGATGCTGCGCATGGGTCGTGAGCGAGATAAGTTGGGTGTAGTGTATGATCAGGTGGGTTCGCCTACGTATGCTGCCGATCTTGCCAAGGCTGTGCTCCAGATAGCAACGGCAAAGGAAAAGATCTACGGCATATTTCACTACAGCAATGAGGGTGCCGTGTCATGGTATGACTTTACCAAGGCTATCCATCGCCTGGCGGGCATAACGGAGTGTGATGTGCAGCCTATCCTTACCAAGGAATATCCTACGCCGGCCAAGCGTCCCGCATATTCGGTGTTTAGCAAGGCTAAGATAAAGAGGGTTTACGGTGTCAGCGTGCCTTATTGGGAGGATTCGTTGCGCGAGTGCCTGAAGAGAATGGGAGAAAAAGAGTAAGGAGAAAAAGGAGTAAGTATAATGAACGAGATAACACGTCGCCGCACATTTGCCATCATCTCTCATCCAGATGCAGGCAAGACAACGCTCACAGAGAAGCTGCTGCTCTTTGGCGGGCAGATACAGGTAGCAGGTGCGGTGAAGAACAATAAGATACGCAAGACGGCCACCTCCGACTGGATGGACATCGAGAAGCAGAGAGGTATTTCTGTGACCACCAGTGTGATGGAGTTTGATTATAAGGACTATAAGGTAAACATTCTCGATACCCCCGGTCACCAGGACTTCGCGGAAGACACTTTCCGTACTCTCACTGCAGTGGACAGTGTGATAATTGTGATTGACGGGGCGAAGGGTGTGGAGACTCAGACCCGCAAATTGATGACGGTGTGTCGTATGAGAAAAACGCCCGTTATCATCTTTATCAATAAGATGGATCGCGAAGGTCAAGATCCCTTTGATCTGCTCGACGAGTTGGAGCAGGAATTGCAGATAAAGGTGCGTCCGCTGAGTTGGCCTATCAATCAAGGCGCGAGATTCAAGGGTGTGTATAACATCTACGAGAAAAATCTCAATCTTTTCACCCCCGACAAGCAGAAGGTGACGGAAAAGGTTGAGGTGGATGTGGACAGCGCAGACCTTGAGGCTCATGTCGGCGATAAGGACGCGGCCAAGCTCCGCGAGGATTTGGAGTTGATTGACGGTGTGTATCCCGAGTTTGATGTAAACACCTATCTGAGTGCTGACGTAGCTCCCGTCTTTTTCGGCTCTGCACTCAACAACTTCGGTGTGCAGGAATTGCTGGACTGTTTTGTGGAGATTGCTCCGTCACCTAAGCCAGTACAAGCACTGGAGCGCATGGTCCAGCCAGAGGAGCCGAAGTTTACTGGATTTATCTTTAAGATAACGGCCAATATAGATCCCAATCATCGTTCGTGCATTGCGTTCTGCAAAGTGTGTAGCGGCAAATTCGTTAGAAATGCCCCCTATCTTTTGGTAAGGAGTGGAAAGCAAGTGCGTTTCTCGTCGCCTACGCAGTTTATGGCGCAGCGCAAGAGCACTATTGACGAAGCGTGGCCGGGCGACATAGTGGGTTTGCCTGACAACCAGACTTTCAAGATAGGCGACACTCTCAGCGAGGGAGAGCCGCTCCATTTCAAGGGCCTTCCTAGTTTCTCGCCTGAATTGTTCAAATATATAGAGAACGCTGACCCCATGAAGGCCAAGCAGCTTAACAAGGGTATTGAGCAACTGATGGACGAGGGAGTAGCGCAATTGTTTGTCAATCAATTCAACAATCGCAAGATTATTGGTACCGTTGGACAGCTGCAGTTTGAGGTCATACAATATCGATTGGAGAACGAATATAATGCCAAGTGCCGCTGGGAGCCCATCAGTCTCTACAAAGCATGCTGGATAGAGAGTAGCGATGCGGCAGAATTAGACAATTTCAAGCGCCGCAAATATCAGTATATGGCGAAGGACCGTGATGGGCGCGATGTATTTCTTGCAGACAGTAGTTATGTGCTGCAAATGGCGCAACAGGATTTCAAGAATATAAAGTTTCATTTCACTAACGACTTCTAAGAGATGCGCAACAAGCAGTGGCCCTTTGACAAGGAAGACATGGCTGAGGCCGTGAAGGTGCTGAAAGCCGGAGGGGTAATCCTTTACCCTACCGATACCATCTGGGGGCTTGGTTGCGATGCCACCAACAGCGTCGCTGTGGAGCGTATCTATAAAATAAAGCAGCGTCAGGACAGCAAAGCTCTCATCGTGCTTGCCAACACGGAGGCAATGATTGCCAATCATGTGTCGGAGGTGCCCGAGGTGGCGTGGGATATCATCGAGTTGGCTACCTCACCGACCACGATAGTCTTTGACCAGGGCCGCAATCTCGCTCCCAACTTGCTGGCAGAAGATGGCAGTGTGGGTATCCGCCTGAGCCGTGAGGAGTTTTCCAGTCAGCTGTGCTTCCATCTGCGCAAGCCCATTGTTTCCACTTCTGCAAATATCAGTGGGACACCGGCTCCAAGAATCTTTAGTGAGATAGACGAGGAGATTCTCCGCAGTGTGGACTATGTCGTAAGGTACAGACAGGATGACACTGTTGCTGCCGCGCCATCTTCTATTATTAGGCTGGGACGCGGAGGCGAAGTGAAGATAATCAGATAGCAGTGTAGCAATATGAAAGAGCTCTTATTGAAGATAGCGAAATGGCTCAAGACTCACTTCCGGGGCAAGCAGCTGATAGTGCTGCTTAGTTTCCTTGTAGGTGTGTTCACAGCCTTTGCTGCATTGGTGCTGAAGAATCTGATTGAATTGATAGAGAGTTTGCTGACCCACGGCTTCGACATCACTCACATCAATTGGCTTTATCTTGTGTACCCCGCCATAGGTGTGCTGCTTAGTGCTTTGTTCATACGCCACATCGTGCGCGATGATATTGGCCACGGAGTGACGAAGATTCTTTTCTCTATCTCTCGGCGGCAGGGTAGGATTAGGAGTCATAACTGCTGGTCGAGTGTTATTGCCAGTAGTATCACCATAGGTTTCGGTGGTTCTGTAGGTGCTGAGTCGCCGATAGTGCTCACCGGCTCTGCGATAGGTTCTTCGTTAGGACGCCTCTTCCGCGTGGACCAGAAGACATTGATGCTGCTTATAGGCTGCGGTGCTGCAGGAGCGATTGCTGGTATATTCAAGGCTCCGTTTGCTGGCCTGCTCTTCACGCTTGAGGTATTGATGCTCGACCTCACGATGGCGCACCTTGTTCCATTGCTGGTGTCGTGTGTTACAGCATCTATCCTCACCTTTGCCATGAGTGGCTTTGACTCGATGTTTGTGTGTCAGGACGTGGGTGAGTTCCAGATAGTCTATGTATGGCCTGTTATCCTGCTGGGCATAGCATGCGGCCTCATTTCTCTCTATTTCACTAAGGTGACCAATGCCATTGAGTCGCTGTTTCGCAAGATTAAGGGACTTTATGTGAAGTGGCTGATAGGAGGAATAATTCTTAGTACTTTGGTGTTCTTCTTCCCCATCCTGTATGGTGAAGGCTATGGCACCATCAACGTTCTCCTTAACGGCAATCCTGACGATTTGCTCAACAATTCGCCTTTCTACGGCACTCATCTGTTGCTCGTAATGCTGGGTTGCATAATCCTTTTCAAGGCCTTGGCTACCACGGTCACTACTAGCGCCGGTGGATGCGGCGGTTTGTTTGCTCCTTCTCTATTCCTTGGCTGTATCACGGGATTTGTGTTCGCTACTTTATGGAATACATGGGGACTGATTACTCCTATGCCTGCCACCATAAGTTGCCTGCTTGGCATGGCAGCTGTGATGGCAGCTGTGATGCATGCGCCGTTAACGAGTATTTTCTTAATCGCAGAGATTACTGGTGGTTATGATCTCTTGGTGCCACTGATGCTCGTTACGGTCATTTCATATATTACTATCAATATATTTGAGCGTCATAGCATTTATTCTATGCGCCTTGCACAGAAGGGAGAACTCGTTACGCACCACAAGGATCAGGCGATACTTACGCTGATGAATCTCGACAGTGTGATCGACAAATATTGCATTCGGATTCCGCCGGCAATGACTCTGGGCGATCTCGTACATATTCTTGCGAAAGAGAAGGAGAACATCTTCCCTGTGGTGGACGGCAGTGGCAACTTGCGCGGACTGATAACATTGGCTAATATACGTAAGGTGCTGTTTCGTCAAGAACTGTATGCAGTCTTCACGGCTGAGCAATTGATGGAGCCTGCTCCGGACATCATCAGCATCACTTCGCCAATGAATTATGTGATGGATAGTTTCGAGAGGTCTGGCACGGAGGTGCTGCCGGTGATAGACGAAAATTCACGCTTTGTGGGGATAATACACAAGACGGCCCTCTTTGAGGCTTACCGACAGACTCTTGTGGATTTCTCGGAGGAGTAATGGTTGTAGTGAAAATAAGAGAATGGAAAAGAAGGATTTACGTATCATTTATCTTGGCACTCCCGAGTTTGCAGTGGAGGCACTGAGGCGACTTGTGGAAGGAGGCTACAATGTTGTGGCTGTAGTTACTATGCCCGACAAGCCTGTGGGTCGTCATCAGAATCGTCTGCAAGCGAGTCCTGTAAAGGAGTACGCTGTGCAGCACGGACTGCCGGTGCTGCAACCGGAGCGCTTGAAGGACGAGGGCTTTCTTGCTGAGTTAAAGAGCTACCAGGCCGACCTCCAGATTGTTGTGGCATTCAGGATGCTGCCTGAGGTTGTCTGGGCTATGCCGCGGTTTGGCACCTTCAATATCCATGCATCGCTCCTTCCGCAATATCGTGGTGCTGCACCTATCAATTGGGCCATCATGAATGGTGACAAGGAGAGCGGTCTCACCACTTTTTTCCTGCAGCATGACATAGATACGGGCAATATAATTGACCAGATACGTGTGCCGATAAGCGAAGAGTGTACTTGTGGAGAATTGCACGACCAACTGATGTCTCTCAGTGGCGACCTCGCTCTGAAGACTGTTGACAGCATAATCGACGGCACGGTGCAGAGCACTCCTCAGAGTGAGTTCGCTACTGATGAGCCGTTGCGTCCTGCTCCTAAGATTTTTAAGGAGACATGCCGTATCGATTGGACTAAATCTCTCGATGAAATCTATAATTTTGTGCGAGGACTGTCTCCTTACCCTGGCGCGTGGGCTTTCCTGGAGAACGGTGGTGCACAGCAGGAGATAAAAATCTTTGGTGCGCAGAAGATAGTTGCAAGTCACGATTACAAGGCAGGCACAATTCATAGTGATGGTCGCAAGACAATGGACGTGGCTGTAAAGGGAGGAATGTTGCGCATCACAGAGCTGCAGCTTGCAGGCAAAAAAAGAATGCCTGTGTCGGCATTCCTAAATGGTTTCAAATTAAGTGGCAGCGAAGTGCTGATGTAATCATAGCTCTTCGTAATCTACGTATTCGCCCTCGCCTTTTTCGATAGGTTGTTCTTCTTTGCTAGGCTTGGAGGCGGTGTTCTGTTGCCGCGTCCTGCTGCGCGTTTTCTGCTCGCTGCCGTCAATGGTGCCGAAAGCGTCATGCCATATACTGCCTATGGCTTTAGCGCAGAAGTATATTATTATAAATAAAAGGAGAAGACTAAGAACACTCATTGTTTTCCTTCTTCTTGGCAGTGAAAAGTGACAGGATAATATACCACACAATCACTACGCCTATGGCTGCGATGAGGCGGGTGAGACTGCATGCTGCACCGATGGCGAGCAGCACGGCTGCGCTTATCAGAAAGATATAGCGCACTTTATTGCCCTTCCATTCGAAATGTTTGAATTTCAATGCGAAGATAGGCAGATTGCACACAAGTAGGGTGCAGCTAATGACAATCAGTATGCACAGGACGATGATGCCTGCCAGCGAGTAGGGCATACCGCAACCAATGGTACGGAACCATTCGGGATGATTGCCCAGAGTGATGGTGGCAGAAGCCAGCAACAGGGCATTGGCTGGTGTGGGCAGTCCTATAAATGAGGATGTCTGCCGTTCGTCAACATTGAAGTGTGCAAGTCGTAGGGCCGAGAAAGCAGCAATAAGGAATGCTGCGACATTAAGAAATCTTATCGGGTTGCCCGCCAGCGAGACTCCGGAGCTTATGGAGTAGAGGCGTACATACGAGGAAAGCAAGACAAACACCATTACTGACGGTGCAAGGCCAAAGGTGACAACATCTGCCAGAGAGTCCAACTCTTTGCCCACAGGTGAGGTAACACCAAGCTTACGAGCAGCAAAACCGTCAAAGAAATCAAAGAATGCTCCCAAGACGATAAACAGAAGTGCTGACACTAGCTGCGAGTGGAAAGCGTAGGTGATAGCAATGCATCCGCAGATCAGGTTGCACAATGTTATGGAGTTGGGAATATGTCGTTTCATGCTTCTTGATTGTTAGAGAGTCGGGCAATGACAGTGCTGTTGCCTACGGTGGATTGCCCCATCTTCACGGTAACTTCTGCGCTAAGAGGAAGGAACACATCCACGCGGCTGCCAAACTTGATAAAGCCCAGATGCTCGTCAATAAAGCACTCTTCGCCTTCGTGGGCGTATGTGACTATGCGGCGGGCAATGGCTCCTGCTATCTGGCGCACAAGAATCTCTCCGTATGTCTCTGTATCTATCACGATTGTAGAGCGCTCGTTTTCCATGCTGGCCTTGGGCAGCCATGCCTTATGGAAGTTGCCGTTCTCGTGCTCCACCTTCTTGACTATGCCATCCACAGGAAACCAGTTGGCGTGTACATTTGTCAGCGACATGAATATAGACACCATCTTGCGAGGGGCATGGAAATACTCGTTCTCTTCTACTTCCTCAATTACTACAACCTTGCCGTCAGCCGGAGCCACAACAATGCCGTTGGTGTCACCCTGGAAATAGCGGATGGGACAGCGGAAGAAATTGACCATTATGCCATAAACCACTGCCGAAACGGCCAGTAAGACATAAAAGACAATAGGCATAGACAGTAAATGGAAGAAAATCCAGAAGCACAGCGCATTAAACACCACCAGAATCAAGCCGCTGATGGTAAGGATGGACGTGCCTTCATGGTGGAGGCGGATTTTCTTTATCTTCTTTATCTTGTCAATTGACTTCATTTCTCTAAGTGTCGTCCCATATAGTCTGGGTATCAATATGCAAATATAGGCATTTTTTGCGTTAACAGAGATAAAAAAAGGTCTTTTTTAATCTTTTTGCCCATAAGAGGAACATTCTTTGTCGCTTTTAGTCCCTTTTTTGTGGTTTGCGCGGTAAGCGTTTTCTGGAGGCTGCAGCATGCATGCGGCGCACTGCGCGACGGTGCGCCTCGGAGAGACGGTGTTGTTCTTCTGACTGCTCAAGGGCAACTTGTTGCTCATGGCGTTGTAGGTTTTCGAGCACAATGTTGAGGCTTTGCTGCGAGGTGAGGAGATCCATCTTGCTTATCCCCCGCAGACACTCCTTTAGGGTACGCACAGCTATGGCCTGTGCGCGGTTCACTATCTCCATGCCGGTGATAGTCAGGGTGATATAGTTGTTGCGAAAGTCCACTCTCGCCTTGCGGCGTGTCACAGCATGTATCTCCTCCAGCGAGTTAATGATGCGTGTCATGGTGGATTTGCTAAACGAGGTGGCGTCACATAGATCCTGCTGCGTACACAGGTCGCGACTGCTGATGGCCATCAGCACATCCCACTGGTCGCCGTTTATCTCTATCCCCGCAGTCTTGAAATCTGCGTTGAGTCGTTTGCGCAACGCAGTACTTACTTTACCGTTCATCAGAGCAAAGATCAATCGGTAGTCAAGGGTCGTGGTGTTGGTCATGGATCGTCTTGTTGAGGGTCGTTTGCTGTGCAAATTTAATGAATTTATTTCTGAAAGTGACCTTTTTCTCTAAAGGTATGCTTCATTTTATGCAAGAATAGCGGAGTAGGAATATTAATAATATTATAATGTTCGCGCGTACATTATAAATTTTATAATAAAGAGAGAGAAAAAGTTTTGGGTAAAATAGGGTATAATTTGTTTATATGCTCTTTTTTGCAAAAACTGCGGAAAACGGCTTTTCTTGCCTTTTTCGGGGAAAATTTAGTGTAAAAACAAAAATAAATGCAAATAAGTGTCATTTTGTGGTAGCAAAATGTGGTAGTTTTAATAAGATTTCTTAATTTTGTACCTTACATAGTGTAACTATGCACGTGAGATAAAACTGAAATAATATAATAATTTAAACTCAATGTGTATGAAAAACCGTTTATTCAGGTTTAGCAAGAAGCTCTTTGGAACAATGGGCTTGCTATTGATTGGCGCGTTGATGTATTCTTGCTCTGACGACTACGATCTGCCAGACAAGACGCCGAGTTGGTTGGGTTCGAGTATCTATGATTACTTGAAGGACCCCTCTAATGGCAGCTACACCAACATGATTAAGCTGATCGATGATTTGGACTATGCGACCGTTCTTGCTAGAACGGGTAGTAAGACCCTGTTTGTAGCTGACGACGATGCCTTCAACGAGTTCTACAAAAAGAACGACTGGGGCGTTAGCAGCTACGAGGACCTCACCTCTGCGCAGAAGAAGCTGCTGCTTCACACTGCCATGCTCGACAACCCCTATCTGCTTGAGATGTTGCCCAACCTGACTTCCAACAGTCAGAACTCTACGGGCGGCTATCTGGAGAAAAATCAGTGTATGCGTAGGCCTACCTCGCTGCAGATCACTGACTCTATCTCTTTCTTCAAGTGGAGCAGCGACGCCATCCCGACCACCAACAATGCCGAGGATAAGGACTATTGGGCTCGTTTCCGCGAGCAGTCCAAGGGCGGTATGTACATGGCCGGCGACGGTACTGTGCCCATGATGATTCACTGGATCAATGGCCAGATGGAGGAGCAGGGCATCACCGACGAAGACTTTGAGGTTATTGTAGGTCGTCCACGCGAAAAGAATGATGTTTACATCTATGGCAGCAAGATCATTGAGCAGGACATCACCTGCCAGAATGGTTACATCGACAAGATGGACCGCGTGCTGCTCGCTCCCACCAACATGGCGGAGATGATTCGCACCAATGGCCGCACCAAGCTGTACAGCCATCTGCTCGACCGCTTCAGTGCTCCTTACTACAGCGCATCCCTCACCAACTCGCTGCGCCAGCTGCCCGGCTATGAGGCAGTGGACTCCGTGTTTGAAAAGCGCTACTTCTCCGCTCGCTCGCAGGGCGGCAACGCTTTGGAGAGCGATCCTCAGAGCAAGCGCGTGTCGCAGTTCCTTAACTACGACCCGGGATGGAACACTTACTACAATGCCAGCCACGGCGTGCAGCAGGATATCGGCGCTATGTTCGTGCCCTCCGACGAGGCTATGGCTAAGTACTTCCTCCCCGGCGGTGGTGGTGAGTTCCTTATGAACGCTTATGCTATCCAGCCCAACACCGAAGAGAATCTGGAGGTCAACCTCGACCAGATTCCTCTTGAGGTAATCCAGCAGCTCATCAACAACCTGATGAAGATTTCCTTCATCGAGTCAGTGCCGAGCAAGTACCTCAGTATTATGAACGACGCTCGCGACCCGATGTTCTCCGACGTCAATTCGGTGGAGGAATACCGTCAGAAGATAGACACCTGTCTCATTGCTAACAATGGTGTTGCTTATATAATGAATGAGGTACGTACACCCGCGAAGTATGCTTCGGTTTCCGCACCGGCACTCGTAGGCGACAGCCTCCATATCTTCAACTGGGCAATCACGGCCGATGATAAGTATATCACCAACCCCAACTCTGCCCCGCTGAACTCATTTACATCTACCTATTTGCTCGCGATGAGCTCCACCTTCAGCTTCTTTATCCCAACCGACAATGCGCTGAAGCGTTACTACGATCCCGTTTCGATGGCTTCCAGCCAGCCCTACATGCTTGCCTTCAGCTTTGACAGCAAGAATGTGTCGTCGCCCATCTCGGCATACGCTTACAAGTATGACCCCTATACCGACCAGGCTGACTCCGTGCGCATGACCGCCACCATCAAGCCCGCTCTGCTCTACAACCGTCTGAAGGATATGCTCGACGCTCACATCATCGTTCACGATGAGTCAGAGGAGGACGGCATCCTTAGCGGCAAGAGCTTCTACACCACCAAGGGTGGTGCGCCTATCAAGGTCACCGATCCCGCTAAGGGCATCAACGGTGGTAAGGTGCAGGGTGCATGGCAGATTGAGCACAACCAGTTCTGCAACATCCAGGAGATTTTCGATAAGTCACGCAAGACCAATGGCTACGGTAATGGTATGACCTATATCATCGACCGTCCTATTCAGTCAACCATTCATTCTGTTTACAATGTCCTCAATGACAATGGTGCAGAAGACTCGCCCTACGCTAAGTTCTTCGAGCTCTGCCAGGTTAACCCCGCTGTTATTGAGGAGGCTGGCTTCGTTGATGATGAGACTCTCTTCCCCGACCGCACCAAGAAGGACAAGGGTTTGGAGAAGTACAACATATTCACTTCCGCTAACCCATGTATGGACTACAATGTTCGCTTCTTCAGCACCTATCGCTACACCGTTTATATTCCTACCAACGATGCGGTACAGAAGGAGATAGACAAAGGCCTGCCTACTTGGGAGAGCATTGAGGAGTTCATCAACAATGCTAAGATGGACATCCAGGAAAAGGAAGAGAACAATCCGGGCTACAATGCCGAGGAAGACACCAAGGCTTACAAGACCAAGGCTCAGGCTATGTGCGTGGCTCTCATCAATTTCGTGAAGTATCACTTCCAGGATGACGCCATCTACAACGATGTGCCCACCATCCCCGGCACCGAGTATGAAACAGCGTGCATCAATGCTGAGACAAACCGCTACATCACTGTAAAGGTGCAGAACTCGGGTAACAAGCAGCTCACCGTTACCGACCACGTCGGCAACACTCGTCACCTTTCCACCGATGAGGCTCGCTACAATATTCTGACTCGCGACCTCCAGTTTGATAAGGCAGGTGCCAGTGCCTCGACCATTGAGACATCCTCATTTGCTGTGCTCCATCAGATTGATGGTGTACTCAACTACACCACTCTTCCGAACGGCAGATATGAGGGACTCTACAACACCTCGGCCAAGGCTAAGAAGTTCATGGCAAAGTATCCAATCAGATAAAAAAGTGCAACTATGAATAAGATAAAGTATCTATTGTTACTCTTCCTTTGCTGTGGCTTGAGCCTGACTTATGCCCAGAAGAGGATTTCGGGACATGTCTTTAATCCCAAGGACGGTCCTATCATGATGGCAAACGTACTTGAGATTGACGGCAACAACCGTATTCAGTCTTCTACGACTACCGATATGAGCGGTAACTTTGCCTTGACAATCAAGAACCCCAAGAACAAGCTGAAGGTTTACTTCTACGGCTATCGCCCCTTTGAGCAGGTGATTGGTGAGAAGACCTCCTTCCGTATTCAGCTTGTTGACAACACCCAGGCCCTTAAGGAGGTAAAGGTTACGGGACGAAAGGTAGTTAAGTCCAACGGCCTCGTAATCCCCGAACGAGAGGTGTCAGTGGCCACACAGAAACTCGATATGGATGAGATGAAGGGTCTCGCCTTCGAGTCAGCCGACCAGGCCCTACAGGGTCAGATTGCCGGTCTTGACGTTGTGGCCAACTCTGGTAACCTCGGTTCGGGTATGAGTATGCGTGTCCGTGGTGTTACCACCATCTCCGGTAACCAGGAGCCTCTTATCGTCGTTGACGGTCACATCTTGGAGAATTACTCCTCCACAGATATCGACCTTCAGGATATGGACAACCAGGAGCAGTTCGCCAACCTCCTCTCTGTAAACGTCGAGGATATCAAGTCCATCGAGGTTAAGAAGGACGCCGGTGCCTGCGCCATGTGGGGTTCACGTGGTTCTAATGGTGTAATCGAGATTACCACCCGCCGTGGTAAGAAGGGTCGTACCACCATCAGTGGTAACTACTACTTCTCCGGCAGCTGGCAGCCCGCTGGTATGAAGATGCTCAATGGTGACGAATACACCATGATGCTCAAGGAGGGTTACTTCAATCCCAAGCAGAGTGACCTCACCTCCAACATCATCGAGCTTATGTACAACCAGGAGCGCCCGATGTACTATAACAACTACAACAAGAATACCGACTGGGTTGACGAGGTAACACAGTTTGGTCAGGCCCACAAGTTCTATGTAAATCTTAGCGGTGGTGGTGACCAGGCTCAGTTCCGCGTTTCCGCAGGTTACGACCACGAGACCGGTACCATCATCAAGCAGGTGCTCGACCGTTTCTCCACTCGTATGACCCTCGACTATCAGGTTTCTACCCGCATCCAGTTCAGCTCTAACTTCAGTCTTACCTATACTAAGAACAAGCAGAACTACACCGACATTCTTGCCAAGGCATACAACGCCATGCCTAACATGAGTATCTGGCGCTACGATGGCGATGTCAACACTGGCGAGTACTTCAAGATGTACGAGACTTACGGTAGCCAAGGTATGGTGCCCGACGGCTATTCTTCCTATTTCCTCAGCGACATGGTTAGCAATGGTAACCCCGTTGCCATCGCCAACCTCTCTTGGAAGGAGACCAGCCAGTATCAGATTGCTCCGCAGTTTGAGGTTAAGTACAAGCTGCTCGGCGTAGATGCCAGCAAGACAATGCTCGACTATAGAGGCGAGGTTTATATGAACTCCACCTCCAATACCACCAAGGGCTACTATCCCGGCATCCTTTCCTCTGGCCGCTGGTCAGACGGTATCAACATCGCCGGTACCTCTTCCTCGCGTGGTTTGACCTTCACCACCCAGCACGACCTGATTTTCACTCCTAGACTTTCGGAGGACCACAGTCTGTCGTTCATGCTTCGCGGTGAGTTGAGCACCTACACTGGCTCCAGCCAGAGTATGCAATCCACAGGTCTTGTGGGCGGCATCACCGACCCCACAGTGGATGCTTACCTCGTACTGGATGGAGGTTCTCCAGTTACCAGCACATCCAAGTCGCATAGCCTTAACTTCTTGGCTACAGCCCACTACTCCTTCAAATCGAAGTATTCTGTCGACGCCACTCTGCGTGCCGATGGTAGCACATCTTTCGGTAAGGACAAGCGCTGGGGTTACTTCCCCGCTGTTTCCGCTCGTTGGAACATCAGCGATGAGTACTTCTTCCGTCCATTAAAGAAGTACATCAGCATGTTGGCTATTCGTCCGGGTTGGGGTATCACAGGTAACCCACCTTCCACACAGTCAACCATCTTTAATATGTACTCCAACAATGGCTCCTATGCCACTGGCAAGACTAATATGTCGGCCATCAGGCCTACCAACCTCCGCCTCACCACCCTGCAGTGGGAGAAGACCAGTTCTTGGAACCTCGGTTTCAACCTCGGCCTCCTCGACGGACTTGTTGACTTCGATATCAACATCTATCAGAAGCGTACCACCAACCTTCTCCAGTCTGGCGTGAAGATTCCGTCTTCTACAGGTTTTTCATCTCTTGACTGGGGTAACGTAGGTTCGTTGAAGAATACTGGTTGGGAAATCGCTGCAAGCACCCGTCCTCTGTTGCCTAAGGAGAGTAAGTTCAACTTCAAGCTTAAGTTCAACGCTGCTCAGAACAAGAACCGTATCACCTCTATGGAAGCAAGTGTGCTAAGCTCCATCAATAAGGACTTTAACTACACTATCGATGATAGTAATGCTGCTAATAGATACATGAGCCGCGTTCAGATTGGCAACGCCCTCTACTCCATATACGGTTTCCGCAACCTCGGAGTTTATCGTTTCGACTACGACCACTCTGGCTACTTCGCCGATGAGTCGAAGAATACTGTCTATGGCGAGAACACCGCTGCAGCTGCTGCCGCACGTGGCGAGGACGCTACCTGCCCCATCGCTCACGATGCTAACGGCAATATCATCTTCGATGCCAGCGGCAACCCGCTCCGTATGTACTACAACTATGGTGGCACCAACTATCAGTTCTCTGGTGGTGATGTCATTTACGAGGATATCAACCATGACGGTCAGATCAACGAGCTCGATATCGTTTATCTGGGCAACTCCAACCCCAAGTTCACCGGCGGTTTCGGCGTTGACTTCACCTACGGTCGTTGGCAGCTCAAGACCAGCTTCAACATCCGTACTGGTGCCAAGATTGTCAACGTAGCCCGCATGGTGGCTGAGGAGATGCGTACCAACAAGAATCAGTCACGTGCCGTTAACTGGCGCTGGCGTAAGAATGGCGACATCACCGAGATTCCTCGCGCCATGAACAACAATGCAGGTTCTTCCTACAACGCACTGGCCTCCGACCGCTATGTAGAGTCCGGCGACTTCATCCGTCTGCAGTACGTTCAGCTGTCCTATCAGTTTGATCCCAAGATGGTGAAGCGCATCGGCCTCAAGGGTCTCAGGTTCTCTGCTTCCGGCAACAACCTGTTCTTCCTTACCAAGTATAAGGGTGTGGATCCCGAGCACTCAGCTTCCGGCTGGTCGCCCGCTTTCGACACATCCAAGACTCCGCGTTCACGTTCCGTTACATTCAGCTTGACGGTAGATTTCTAAACTTCAAAACATTAGGTAAATATGAAACACAGAAAATTATATAATAAGGTTATCCTCTCGCTTAGCTTCGTGCTGGCAGGATTGTTTACCTCTTGTAGTGCGGTAGATGACTTCCTAACGGTGTATCCTACCAACCAGATTACCAGTGAAACATTCTGGGAGGACAAGGGCGACCTCAACAGTGTGCTCTACTCCTGCTACCGCCAGCTCCTCAACACCAATGGCAGTATGTTTATCTGGGGCGAGGTACGTTCCGACAACTTCTTGCTCACTTCTGAGAGCAATGAGAATATCAAGAACATCATGAATGCCAATCTGCTGCCTACCAACTCTATGTTTGACTGGTCTTCATTCTACACCGGAATT
This sequence comes from Bacteroidaceae bacterium, assembly GCA_017618515.1. The sequence continues at coordinate 9,963 of JAFZUB010000035.1, read as the reverse complement.
GCTTACTGCAACCTCTGCCTCCAGAAGGGAGAAGAGATAGTAGATATTGATGCCAGTTTCTCTGATAACGATTGGGAGCCTATCGAGGCAGAACTCAAGGCACTCCGTGCACTCTACTATTTCTATCTCGTGCGCGCCTTCCGCGATGTTCCTTTCACCACTAAGGCCAACGATACCAGCGAGGGTGCTACCGAACCTGTGCCGCAGACACCATCTGAGGAAATTCTTACCTTCCTCATCGACGACCTTGAGGAAGTGAAGGACAAGGGTATGATCAACTACGGTAAAGACGACCTCAACAAGTCTCGCTTCACCCGCAACGGTATCTATGCTCTCCTTTGCGATATCTATCTCTGGAGAGCATCCAAGAATTCGTCGCCCGACTCCATCGCCAAATATCCTGGCGAGGCTGAGGCCGACTATCGCAAGGTCATTGAGTATGCCGACTTCCTTAAGGACGACCTTATCAGTCAGTTCCGTGAGAAGAGGAAAGACTACTACGGTTCCGACCGCTCTCAGTTCAAGGGTGAGGATGTCGTTCCTCTGCCTCTCTACACCACTGAGAAGAGCAGACGTGTAGATGATACTCCTTACAACACTATCTTTGGTGAGAAGTATTCTTTGGAGAGTCTCTTCGAGATTGCTTACGATGGATCTGTAAACGTCAACTCTACTTACCGTAGTTATCTTGGCTATGGAAGCAACAACAGAGTGCAGCCTGGTTCTCTCTCTGCAGCAGCTGCCTTCCAGAGCATTAGCGGCAAGCCTGATGATGCTACTGTGGCTTACTCCAAGACCGACCTCCGTTACTATGAGAACATCGAGAAGACCACAGGCTCTTCCACATCCTCAATATTCAACATTGCTAAGTTCTCATATGAGGCAATCACCACCGACGGAGCTAACGATATCACTAATACGGGAACGAACATCAATTACCGAAACTGGCGTACTTCATCCAATTATAATGCTAATTACATTGTGTATCGAATCTCCGATATTCTGCTCATGAAGGCTGAGGCCATCGCCTGCTTGCAGGAGTACATCCTCAAGGCCGATGATGAGGAGATGCTCAGAGAGGGCTTCCGCATGGTAAAGGGTGTATTCTCCCGTTCCAATCCTATGATTGAGGCTGCCGACGACCTGACCTTCGAGCTTTACAACTCTGCTCAGTCGCTGGAGGAACTCGTGATGCGTGAGCGTCAGCGCGAGCTCTTTGCCGAGGGCAAGCGTTGGTTCGACCTCGTGCGCTACGCACTGCGCCAGGGCAACACCAACAAGATGCTCAACCTCTTGGTCATCAAGTACTCCACCAACTCAAGCGCTATCAAGGCTAAGTTGGCTACCATCAATTCACTCTTCAACCCTGTATATCAGGAGGAAATCAAGGTTAACACCGCTCTCGTACAGAATCCCGCATGGGTTACCGACGAAACCATCGTTAAAAACTGATGCTTGATAACCAACAAATAATAATCCTGATAAAAACAAAAGATTATGAAAAACAAGTATATTAAATGGCTCACTGGTGGATTGTTCGGACTCATGGCTGTCTTTAGCCTCGGATCCTGTTCGGATGACCACTATGACCTGAATACTACCAATGCCACGGGTACTCTCTATGATAACCTCGCGGCTATTGAGGAGTGCGACTCCTTCTTGATGATCCTCGACAAGGCTCTCGTCAACAAGAAGTCCTACGGCACTCCTGCTTCCCTCACCTATGGTCAGCTCCTCAAGGGCACCAAGGCCCTCACCGTCTGGGCTCCCAAGAATGGCACTTACAATGCTCAGTATTGGCTCGACAAACTCGACGATGCTGCTGCACTCGATGCTGCCGGAGACCGAGTAGGTGCTGCTGAGGCTTACAAACTTGTAGAGAAGCAGTTCGCTCAGAACCATCTCTCCTACTTCAACTATAGTGGCAGCTATCCCGAAACCAAGCGTATTGCTCTGGCCAACGGCAAGTATGCTGTCTACGACGTGGAGGGCAACACCATCAAGACTGTGTCACTCGTGAGCGGCGATAAGAAGAATATCCCGTCTGTCAATGGTACAGTACATGTGCTCGAAGGCTCCATCGAATATGCTTTCGACCTCCGCGAGATTATTGACGCCACTCCCGAGCTCTCTCACATGCACGACTATATCGTCAAGAACGATACTCTCGTCTTCATGGAGAACATGAGTACCGAGGGCTCCGTTGTTGAAGGTAAGATGCAGTATGTTGACTCTTTCTTCTATGAAAACAACAAGGTGATGCCGTCCATCGCAAACCGCGCCGACTCCCTCGCCGCTGCTCTCTACTACACCAACGATGCTTGGGACCAGGCTATTGAGCACATCAAGACCTTCTTCCAGTATAAGGAAGCTTACTCCTATGTCGATGAGCGCGGTAATGTCTATACCGACTCTCTCCGCGCCGACTCCCTACAGGAGGCTAAGGCAGTAGAGGCGCTCTTCAAGAATACCTACTATAGCCTATATGAGCAGAAGGGCTTCGACGTGGAGAATGCAAGTGTAGAGTCAGTCAAGAACTTCTTCGAGACTGCTGACTCGCTTGTCTCCACAGAGTATTACCTCCGTAATCATCTCTACCACCAGCATGCTCCTGAGTGCAACGATCTCTCCGACCACCAGACTCCCATTGAGGCTTCCAACGGTTATGCCTTTATTCTTGATAACTTCAACTTCAAGGCCAACCGAGCATGGCAGTTCGACCTCACTTACGAGATTGAGGGTGGCTGGCTCCTTAGCTCCCAGTACTCTAAGTCGCTCTCCACGGCTTCGCCCATGGGTGTGCGCCACGTAGTGTCTGAGGGTAATCGCAATCCCGAGGTGCTCGGTCATGTAAGCGAAGAGGCTTATCAAGAGTTTGTTCCGAGCTCCTCGGCTGCAAACCCTCAGGTGGCTTTCAAGATGAACGGAGTGCTCTCGGGCACCTACGATGTATATGTGGTGATTGTTCCGGAGAACATTACCGATGCCTTCAACACCAATCCGAAGGCCAACAAGTTCACCGCCACTCTTACCTACGACTATGATGAAAACGGACAGCCGCTTACGGTCACTGCAGAGGGACCCGACAAGGGAACCTTCGTTTCTGATGTAACCAAGGTGGATACCATCCTCCTCTTCGAGGACTTCAAGTTCCCCACCACCTACTATCAGATTAACAACTCACAGCCGATGCTCACCATCACCAGTGCGCTTAAGCTGGCCGACCGTAAGACATGTACGCCTAACTTGAACATCGACTGCATACTCTTAGTAGCAAAAGATGAATAAGCCAACAAACTTAAAAAATAGGAAACAATGAAAAAGATATTTTGCAACAATCTATTCGGTAAGGTTTTTGGCTTAGCCTTGAGCCTGTTCTTCCTTGCTGGCACCACACCTCTCTATGCTCAGGATGACTACACTGAGGAGGAGGTTGAGGAGCAGGAGGAAGAAGTGATGATCAAGCGCCCGGTTATCGCAAAGACTCCCACGTATGAGATGCGTGAGGTGAAGGGTACCATCATTGATGCTGCCACCCGCAAGCCGCTCGCCGGTGTGCGCGTGCAGTCTCTCAACGACCCCCGTTATTCTGCCATGACAGAAGAGGACGGTACCTACACTCTTTCTATCCCGGTGTTCGTAACAACTCTCTATATCTCTACACCTGAGTACAATCCTCTCCAGATTCCTGTGCGCGACACCGAGCAGACCACTTTGATTTATAGCTCGGTATTCAAGTCCTTCTACAAGGATGCCAATCAGGTATTCACAAAGGCAGAGGCTTCGTGGTCCAACACCTCGGCCGTCTCTGTAGAGAATGACATTGAGAATGCCCTCAACGCCAGTGTGCTCACCACCATGCGTGGCGGCATGCCTGGCCAGGGTGCCTACATGCTCATCAACGGTATCACCTCTCTCAACACCAGCGCCCAGCCCCTCATCGTGGTGGACGGTGTGATTTGGGATGCCCAGTACGACCGTGGCACCTCTCACCAGGGATTCTTCAACAATGTGCTCAGCACTATCGACCCCGAAGATATAGATAAGGTTCGCGTGCTCAACACCGGTACTGCCATCTATGGTGCCAAGGGTGCCAATGGTGTGATTGAAATCACCACCAAGCGTGCCAAGGAGCGTGCTACCCGCATCAATGTTCGCCTCTACGGCGGCTTTGAGACTCGCCCCAACACCATCGACGTGCTCGACGGTCCGCAGTATCGCAACTATATCTCCGACATCCTGGGCACCTTCGAGCCCAGCGATGGTTCGTCGGTTCTCAGCTCGCTGCAGAACATTGCTTCGCAGCCATTCATGAACGAAGATCCTTCCTATACATACTATGATATGTATCACAACAACACCGACTGGCAGCATGGCCTCTATCGCAATGCTTTCACCCAGAACTATCGTGTTAATGTGCAGGGTGGTGATGACATCGCTCTCTACGGCCTCTCGCTTGGCTACACCGGCTCCAATGCCACTGCCAAGAAGAACGACTTCAGCCGTCTTAACGTGCGATTCAACACCGACATTATCTTCAGTAGCAGAATCGATGCTTCGTGCGACATCTCCTACAGCCGCGTAACCTACAATCTGCGCGACAACGGATGGGCTCCCGATTATAGCAGATTCAACATCTCATCGCCCAATGTGCTCGGTCTCATCGATGCTCCTATGATTAGCAAGACCGACTACTTCCTCTATTGGGATGACGCTACCAAGTCCAATAAGATTGGCCCCAACCTCGATGTTTATTCGGGCAAGACATTCAATGATGTCAACAATCCCTTCCGCTTCGGTATCAACTATGGCACCGATGCTACTGCCAACCCCTATTGGATTCTGAGCAATGGCGATGGCGACAACAAGAACTTCCAGGAGCAGTCGCAGTTTGCACTTAACTTCAATCCCCGCTATCAGATCAACTCTTATCTGCAGCTGGCTGACCGCTTCAGCTACATCGTTAACCGCACCTCCGAGATGTACTACATGCCTTACGACGGTACACCTCAGAAGTATGCTGAGGGCATCGGTACCATCTCCAGCGTAGTACGCACTCTCTACGGCGACGAGTCAACAGTGTTCAACAACCTCTACCTCTCTTTCGACAAGAAGTTTGCTGCTCACACGATCAAGGCCGTCGGTGGATTCCGCCTTGCGTCCTACAACTTCTCCAACAGCTACATCTCTGCTTACAACAACACCAACGACAAGATGCCTAACATGTCGTCCTCACTGCAGTATCACACCTACGGCGGTGCCAACGACAAGTGGATCAACCTTGCCTACTATGTAGATGCAGCTTACAACTACAAAAACAAGTATTATGTCAATGGTACTCTCACCGCTGAGTCTTCATCCCGCTTTGGCAAAAACACCAAAGAGGGCATCAAGCTCTTCGGCGTGAAGTGGGGTATCTTCCCCTCATTGCAGGCTGCATGGCTCATTTCTTCTGAGCCGTGGTTCAATGTTCCGGCAGTGAACTACCTCAAGCTCTCTGCAGGCTATGAAGAGTCTGGTAACGACAATATCGACTACTATGCTTCGCGTACTTACTTCGCTAACATCAAGTATCTCGGTCGTGCTACCTCGCTCAACCTGGCTAATATTGAGAACTCCACCATCCAGTGGGAGACCACACGCCGCTTCAACCTCGGTCTGGAGACTAGCCTCTTCGCTAACCGTCTCAACCTGGGATTCAACTTCTTCTGGAGCAAGACTTCCAACCTCTTAGCTAAGGTCAACCTCGACTACCTCGCAGGTCTGCCTTCCATGTGGGCCAACGCTGGCGCTATGACCAACAAGGGCTTCACCATCAATGCCAACGGTATCCTGCTCAACACCAAGAACTTCAAGTGGCAGGCCGGATTCTCCATTGGTCACTATTGCAACGAGATCACCAAGCTCCCCGCTTCCACCATCACTACCTACAACCTGGATGCTGACGGTGCAAAGGCTGGCGCTTATAAGACCATCGACGGCTACACCTCTTCCATCTATGGCACCAACAATGTGCTTACCGCTGTAGGTAGCTCCGCTGGTGTGTTCTACGGTTACAAGACCGACGGTATCTTCACCTCTGAGGACGAGGCTGCCAATGCTGGCAAGTTTGGCCACCTGCGCTATCCCACCGGATTTGCAGGTGATCCCTATCGCGACTTCAAGGCTGGTGATGTTCACTTCATCGACCAGAACGGCGACGGTTGGATTTCTGAGGCTGATATGGTTAAGATCGGTGATCCCAATCCCGATATCTACGGCAATATCTTCACCTCCCTCAACTATAAGCACTTCACTCTCGACGTGCTGTTCAAGTACTCTGTAGGCAACGATGTATTCAACTATCAGCGCTCACAGCTTGAGGCAGGCAACAACCTCTGGAACCAGACCACGGCTATGGCCAACCGCTGGACCTACGACAAGCAAGCCACCGACGTCCCGCGCGCAGTGCTCACATCCTCTTCAGAGTGGGTTAACAACGAGCGCTTCTCCGATCGCTGGATTGAGAACGGCTCCTTCCTCAAACTCAAGAATGTGCGCCTCACCTACGACCTGCCTCTCTCCCTCTCGTGGTTGCAGGGTCTGGCTGTATGGGCCGAGGCTAACAACCTGTTTGTTATCTCTAAGTACACAGGTTCCGATCCCGAGTTCTCTGTTGGAAATGGCACCCTCTATCAGGGCATCGACGCTGGCATGCTGCCTACGTCGCGCAGCTTTAACTTCGGTGTAACTATTAACTTGTAAAAACTATACAACGATGAAAAATAAATCAATCCTTTCGTTCTTGACTCTCGTACTGTCGGCAATGCTTCTGTCCACATCGTGCGAGGACATGCTTACACCGGATCTCGACCGCTATGCTACAGAGAAAGAGTATGGAGGTGACTCCGTGTACTCAGCTCTGGGTGTGCTGCGTTCTATTCAGAACATAGCTGAGCGCACAGTGCTGCTCGGAGAATGTCGCGGCGACCTCGTCACCGACGGCACCTATACCACCGACTCTATTGGTAATATCATCAACTTTGGTGAGATGGAGAATGGCTCTTCTCAGCTGCTCAACGTGGCTGACTTCTACCATGTAGTCAACTCCTGCAACTTCTATCTCGCCAATGTTGACACCACAGTCACTCAGAATGGTATCAAGATAATGGAGCGCGAGTGGGCGCAAGTGCAGGCCATGCGTGCATGGGCTTACATCCAGCTCGTGCGCCTCTATGGCGAGGTGCCCTTCGTCACCACTCCTGTCATGAGTACCGACGAGGCTGCTAACCTCCAGAAGAGTGCCCCCAGGGTTAATGCCAATAATCTTATCGATATGCTTATCGAGGCTGGCCTTGAAGAGGCTTACAACCTGCAGCACACTGAGGGGATGCCCGACTATGGCTCATTCGTCAATGGTGAGGGTAGCTACTCCTCAAAGGCTAACTTCTTCCCTGTGCAGCTCGTGATGGCTGACGCATACCTCATGAAGAATGACTATGAGAATGCTGCAACGTACTATTACGACTTCTTTAGGTACAACCTTACTTATAATATCTCTCAGTACAACGCTGATCAGCAGGCTGGAAATACGAACTTTAGTTTCGACGGTGTCGAGACCAAGGTTGTAAACTCTGGCTCTTTGACGCGCGCTCTTCGCAATTCTGGTGTTGGTGGTCAGCTGATTTCCGCAGCCTCCAGCGCCCGCACCTCTGCCGAAGGTCGCGTGCTCGACGTGCTGCAGCAGGTCACCGGCTTCAAGATGGAGAAGGGCTTCCTCTCTGCTCACGAGCAGAGCCAGCAGGTATTCCCCTCCAAGCAGTATATCTCCCTCAACGAGGCACAGACTTACAACAAGTTTGAGGTTGACGGCGATGTTTTCAAGCGCGAGGAGTTTATCGGTGGCGATGGTCGCCTCTATGCTTGGGCACCTCAGGTAACCTTCCGCAATGGTGACAAGAGCAATATCATCTCTAAGTATGCTACGTATTCTGGAAACGTCGCTCCGTATCAGGAGTTGCGCTTCGGCTCCTTCGGCAAGAACTATCAGATTCCGTTCTATCGCACCAGCCTTGTGCTGTTGCGCTATGCTGAGGCTGTCAATCGTCTCGGATTCCCCGAGCTCGCTTTCGGTATCCTCAAGGATGGTCTCTATGTGGAGAACATGCCTACTCTTGGTTCTACCGACATCGTGAAGGAAGTAGCCAAGTTGGAGAACGTAATGGACACTGAGGCCGACACCCTCCTCCGCGTTGACACCATTCCGGGTGTTATCGTTGGTAAGCTTGTCAACGACGGACTCAGCGCTAAGGTTGACTACACTCTCGACTCTGCAATCGTCGTTTACGGTGATAAGTATGTGGGCGACACCATCTGGGTTACACCTCCCACCGATGACTACGAAGGCACCACTCTCGAAGACATCCCTGCCGATGTTCAGGATTCGTGGTTTGATGTAGAGTATATGCTCAATCCTCGCTCAATGACCGGCGGCATGTATATGTCAATGGAGGAGCGCCAGGCAATGGAGAAGTATCCCTTCCTCGACTTCTGGTCAGAAGGTAAGTGGAGCGCCTCTAATTTGACTGAGAACTATGTCACCAACCGCGGTGTTCACGCTCGTGGTTGCGGTGATGTGGCAGGTATCTGCGACACTACCTACACATTCGTTCGCCAAGTCGCTGCCAAGGTAGCTGAGGACTATGCCCGCGAAAATAGCCTCTCCTATGAGGATCAGCTGGCATACGCCGAGACTCTCTACAGCGGCGACACTCTCTACGTTGACGACGAGCAGACCATCATCAATGCAGTGGAGAACCTCATCATTGATGAGTGCGCACTCGAAGGAGCCTTCGAAGGCCATCGCTTCACCGACCTCATCCGCGTAGCTGAGCACAAAAACCAGGCTGGCGACAAGGGCACCGACTGGCTCGCATGGAAGATCGGACGTCGCAACAAGAGCGTCACCGATCCCGCTGCCGAAGTGGATGCTGCCCTCCAGACCAAGATGCTTGACAAGACCAACTGGTACATCAAGTTGCCTGAATAGACCCTTGAAGTACGAATCATAAACAATCTCGGCCCTACACCCAAAAGTGTGGGGCCGAAATTTTCTATAGTGCCGAAGGCACGGCAGACCACAGAGAGGGTGAAACGAAGTGTAACCCCTTCTTGTGGTAAGAAAAGAATTCGAACCCCGACGGGGTGACAGAAAAACATTTGAGCCTCGGCAGCTAAACTAACCCCACTCTCGCGCAAACTAAAGCCACTCTCGTGAAATCTAAACGCACTCTCGTGGAAATAAGAGTGGACTTAATTTTTCTAAGAGTGGGGTTTTGTCTACTGCAGAGTGGGGTTATTTTATCGCAGAGTGGACTTTTTAAAAATTAGAGCGAATATTATGCTCAAAAGGGGGTCGCGACTCTTGTTGTTGAAAGCATAAGCTCTGTGTGCAGTTGAGTCAGAGATAAGGGTAATAATAATCAGGATCGGCGCGACGGCGCCGACGGCAAGTCCCCAGAAGGGGCCGCACACGAAACCGCAAAGGAGCACCGGCAGGTGCATCGGGCAGAGCTGCTGTCCGATAGTCTGGATCTGACCCGTCAGGAACGGGAGCAGATAAGCCGCCGCGAGAAAGAGCGTGGCGAGGATAAGTTTCATAAGTCTGTTCTTGTTCATGTTACCTCCGAAAAAACAAAAAAGGCGCGATTCCCTCATGGAAATACGACGCCTTCATGACATCACTTGTGTTCTGAATTGTTTACAGCGCTTGGCGCATGGCGCGGGCTTCGGCTCCGCTTTTTTCATTATACCGAAGATCGCGCTTTTTGTCAAGTGGCTGATGCTATCTCCGCAATTTTTTTCGCCGCCTCGTCGATAAGGTCGGAGAGCGAAAGGTTCTTCGTTCCCGCGACGTGCGTCTGGCACTTCGCAACCGGGATCAGCACTTTTTCGGCGCGGCTGCGCGATACCGCGGATGCCGCG
>JAFZUB010000034.1 GCA_017618515.1 Bacteroidaceae bacterium | reverse complement strand
GTGAAGGTGGGAAACCTGCGTTTCCCCCTTCAACATTGTGGTATTAGAATTTGCAAAGTTTGAAATTTACATGCGCCATGCTCTGATTATAGCACTCAGCATCATCCTCTGCACGAGCTGTTCCGATGATACAGAGGGGTTGGACTCATTTGTCGAGACACACGCCGCCGAACTGGAGAACTATGCCCTGTCGGCAGGCACCTCTACCCTATTTAACAACTCCTCCAAAGCCTTCGATACCGAGGCTGAGTGGCTGAGTGGAACCTACGCCAGTCGTTTCCAGACTGGCGACCGCCTCTACGACAATGTGACCGAAGGTTACGGCCCCGTTTATGCCGGTTACTCCTGCGGCAGTTGTCATATGAACGCAGGGCGCACCAGTCCCGGCGTGTGGAACCGCATTGGCGAGGATGCCGATGGTACGTCTGTCTATGGTTCCGGCACAAACGGCATGTCAGCCATGCTGGTGTATGTAGCTAGGAAGAACGGCGTATTTTTCCAAGGCTATGGCCGTGTGCTCCACGATCAGACCATCTATGGTGTTACCGCCGAGGGCAAGCTGCAAGTGAGATGGAACTATGAGAAAGGGCACTTCCCCGACGGAGAGGAATACGAGCTGGCCAAACCCAACTACACCGTAGTAGCATGGTACAAAAAGATGTGGGATAATATAAAGAAGGACTCTGTGGAAATAAAGCCCGATGACCTCTTCTGTACAGTGCGCATACCGCTACGCCATGTAGGCATGGGGCAAATGATGGCGATCGACCGTGATGAGATAGAGTCTTTGGCCAAGAAGAGCTATCCCGAGTACGGCATCTCTGGGCGCTGCAACTATATCACCGAGCGCGGTGTGAGAGGAGTCGGCCTCTCTGGCAACAAGGCGCAACACCTCGACCTTACTGTGGAACTGGGATTCTCTTCCGACATGGGAGCTACCAACTCGCGTTATCCAGAAGAGATATGCGAGGGACAGTACCAAATGACAGAAGGCTCCATGATGGGTCTCACCTACGACAAGTTGGATGTCTCCACTGAGGATATGGAGTGCGTTGACCTCTATCTACACAGTCTTGCGGTGCCGGCGCGCCGCCTCGGAAGCAAGACAGTTCTGGTTACGCTTACCAAATCTGACGGCACTCGCCTCAATATGACTGAGCGCGAAGCCGTAAGCAAGGGCGAACAGGCATTCTACAATGCCAAGTGCCATCTCTGCCACGTTAGCACCCTCCATACCCGTCCACGCGGAGCCACTTTGCTCAATGGCACCGAACTGCCGTGGCTTGGCAGCCAGACCATACACCCCTACTCTGACTATCTGCTCCACGACATGGGTTCAGAAATAATGGGCGTGGGCCTTAACGACAACTATGTAAGTGGACTGGCCCGAGGCAACGAATGGCGCACTACCCCACTATGGGGCATAGGGCTGCAAAAGAAGGTAAACGGACATTCTTACTTCCTTCACGACGGACGTGCCCGAAACTTCACAGAAGCCATCCTCTGGCATGGAGGTGAGGGCGAAGCCAGTAAGAACATCTTCCGCAGAATGGACAAAGCAGACCGCCAAGCACTCATCAAATTCCTTGAGTCGCTATAAAGCATAGACAAAAACACTAAAAACAACAAAATAATAACACAATAATTCCGTTAAAAATGAAAGCACTGTTTATAGCAACTGTGGTAGCCCTGACCTCAATCATAGCCACCGCACAGTCACAGGATTTCGACTCCGACAACGGCGTAGTAACCATTGGCGCAGACCGCATGTTTCAGATAGAGAGTAGAGACGGCAACTTCTCCTTCAAGCCCTATCTCATGCTACAGACCACCGGCAACTACAACTATTACGATGACGAGGGGCTCGACAAGGCGTATAATCAAGATAACGTGGCCAACTCTGGCTTCAGTATCCCCTATGCAGTGCTCGGCTTTACAGGCAAGGCATACAGCATGGTAACCTACAACCTTTCGGTTAACGCCTCCAAATCGGGCGGTGAACTGCTACAGCAGGCATGGTTTGACGTGAGGCCAACAAAAGGCTTCGGCGTAAAGGTTGGCAAATTTAAGACCCCTTTCAGCCACGCCTACCTCACCACCCTCGGCGAGACATTGATGCCCAACCTGCCTAGCTCTCTCACTGCCACAACCATCATGCCTTACACACTCAACGCTGTTACCCCGAAAATCGGAACAGGCTTTGACCTAGGCGCAATGGTGCACGGTAATATAGGTAAGTGGTGGGGCTACGAGGCCGGGCTCTTCAATGGTACTGGTGCGAGCATAAACACCTCCACCAAGACCATCTCTGATGACTGGCATATACCTTCGCTGCTCTACGCCACACGCTTCACATGGACTCCCATGGGCATAATGCCGGCCACGCAAGGTAACCCTAAAATGCTCAACCTCAACAAACTGATGGTGGCTGCCTCCGCTAACATCAATGTGGAGAGTGAGAGCGAGAGCACCAACGACACTCGCCTCGGCCTTGAAGGAGCATGGCTCTACAACAGGCTATATCTTGGTGCAGAGCTATACTACATGCATGTGGGTTTCACCAAACGACAGAAAATTCACGATAGTTTCAACTATTGGGGCGGCTATGTGCAAGGAGGTTATTTTGTCACTCCACAGGCCCAATTGGCGTTGCGCTATGACTTCCTCGACCGCAACGGCACATCCAAGGACGGTCTGCTCAACATGCCCGCTGTGGGAGTAAACTATTTCATCAAAGGCACGGGCCTCAAAGTGTCGGGGATGTATCAGTACATCGGTCGCACCGGACATAACACCCAGCTCGATCGCGACAACGACGACCTCGGCATCGCCAAACACTCTGCCTGCATCATGCTACAGTACACCTTCTAGACTATGCATACTACCTGCAACACTATATCAGTAATCTTAACAGTCTTCGCCCTGCCGCTGATGCTCTGCGCCTGCGATGACGGCCATATAGACGAACCGTCTTATACCACTACCACGGATGCCTATACTATACAGATTAAGGGTACATTTCAGCACATCAATACATGGAGCAGTCCATACACCGTGGCCGCAGCGTGTTTCGATGACGAGAGTCCGTATTCTCTTACGCTCACTCCTCTCGCTGACACATCGCAAATAACTCTTACCAACGTACCCACAACTGCCAAGACGGTAGAGATAGCCGTGGTCAACACCTTACGCAAACGTATCGCCACAATATATACTTACCAGATATCTGAACCACAGCCATTCAAGGACACAATAAAGATTGATGTAGGCAATCTCGATGTAGGAATCTACAACGCCATCAATCAGTTCGTGTTTCAGGGAAACAGTTGCTCGCAATGCCACAGTGCGCAAAGCCCCGCTGCCAGCCTTGATCTTACTGCAGCCAATGCCTACCAGAATCTTGTAGGGGCACAAGCCACCAAAGATAAAAACGGAACACGTGTAGTAGCCGGCGATGCAACCAACAGCTACCTATATAAAGTTATTACCGAGGGTGATGCCAATGTAGGATACTCTCACCCCGCCCTCTTTACCAACGAGACATACAGCCCATTTATCAATATCATACGCAACTGGATCAACAATGGTGCAACTCAATAACAAACTCTTACTGCTATCTCTCTGCCTGTGGATAGCAACCCTCGCTGCCCCTGCAGCACGCGTAGTAGAATTGGCGCAGGCTGACTCCATGCGCTCCGCGCAGGTCATCTACAACGGACGCATTTGCCCTCTCAACACTGCCGCACGGCAATTCTGCCTCAAGATTACAGGCAGCAGCTCCTTCGGCAACCTCACCCCCGAGCAGGTGCTCCTCTCATGGGCTCTCTACCCCGAGGAATGGAAGGATGTAGCCATGATAAAGGTAAAAAAAAGCGAGGTGCGCCGACTCATCGGCATAGACGGCAAGTATGCGCGTTTCGCCGACTTCTTCGACTCTAAGGGCAACTACAAACTGGCGCCCGAACAATTCCCCGACATCGACGAGCGACTGTCACTCATAGTCCTTGCCACACGCGGAGAATACTACACCCCCCTGCCCGAAGGGCAGAAACCACTGTCTTCCTCACGCGTGAAAGCCGAACTGCTATACAACAGCGTGCCGTGGGACACAGTGCTATTCATAGCCTGCTTCACGCTAGTAATCTTCCTCCTTTTCCCTTTTCACTCTTCACTCCTAACTCCTCACTCCTCACGCCTAACTCTTCTCTTTTCACTTATCACTCTTCTCTTTTCCCTCTTCTCCCTCTGTCTCCGCTGGTATGTCGCCCGCCATCTGCCACTCAGCAATACATACGAGACCCTGCAGGTTATCGCCCTCACCTCCCTCGTCATCGCCACTTGCTCGGCACGCCTGAGGATGCCCGCCCTGCTCGTGGCCGGAGCCACCTCCCTCGTAGCCCACATAGGGGCTCTCGACCCTCAGATCACCGCTCTCGTGCCGGTGCTGCAGAGTCCCTGGCTCTCGTCTCATGTCACCACCATCATGATATCCTACAGCCTGTTCGCACTACTGCTGTTCCGTCCCAGCCGCACAATGCTGCTATGGGCAGAGATTATGCTCGGCATAGGCATCATCCTCGGTTCTATATGGGCTAAGACGGCATGGGGAGCCTATTGGCAGTGGGACCCTAAAGAGAACTGGGCAGCCATCTCCTTCCTCATTTATCTCGTGCCTCTCCTCAGCCGCAAAATACAGACGGGGAAATTCTCAATGTTCAATGTTCAATGTTCAACGTTCAACTTTTATCTCCGCGTCGCTTTCCTCAGCATCCTAATGACATATTTCGGCTGCAACTACCTTCTCGGCGGCCTCCACAGCTACGCAAATTAAAAAATTCTCAATGTTCAATGTTCAATGTTCAATAATTTTACTACCTTTGCACACTGATAAATGAAATTCTTCGCAGATTATATAGAAAAACTTGGTGCCACCGTCAAATTCACGCACTTCACCGCAGGCGATGTGAGCGAGGTCCACGCGATACTCACTATCGAGCCGCGAGGCGAGATGTTTGACCAGCAGTTTGCACGCATCAAGGCAGCTGAAGCACAGCTCATGCAGTTGCCCGAGATGAAAGAGGTGCGACCCATTTTCAAGCGCTACTTCCTCAGCGATGCCACCAATCAGGTACCTGCCATCAAGGAAGACGGCCAATGCACCATTTCCTATATACAGCAGCCGCCACTCGACGGCTCTAAGCTTGCCCTATGGATATATCTGCAAAAAGGCACTGACGTCACCACTGACAGCAAGTCCACCATTGTCACCCACAACGGCTACCGCCACATCTGGACCATGGGGCTCACCGGCACCAACGCCGACACCTCCTATATGCAGAGCTGGGAGACACTGTTCGCATATATCGACACTCTCAAGAATTTTGATGCCACTCTCGAAGCCAACTGCCTACGCACTTGGTTCTTCGTGCGAGATGTTGACACCCAGTACAACGGACTCGTCAAGGCACGCCGCGAGTGCTTCGCTGAGCAGGGACTCACCTCCGACACACACTATATTGCATCTACAGGTATTGGCGGCACACCGGCAGACCCCAAGGCTATCATTCAGCTTGGAGCATACGCCATGACCGGCTTCATGCCCGAACAGCAGCGCTACCTCTATGCGCCCACCCACCTCAACCGCACCTCCGACTACGGAGTGACCTTTGAGCGCGGCACCCTCATGCAGTATGGCGACCGAAACCACGTCTATATCTCTGGCACCGCCTCCATCAATAATCACGGCGAGGTGGTACATGTGGGTGACATACGCCGCCAGACACAGCGTATGTGGGAAAACGTGGAGAAACTGCTTCAGGAGGGAGGCATGACCTACGACGATGTGATGCAGATAATCGTCTATCTGCGCGACGGTGCCGACTATCAGCTTGTCAACCAAATGTTTAGCGAGAAGTTCCCCAGCATACCTTACGTCGTGACGCTCGCTCCAGTTTGCCGCCCCACTTGGCTTGTGGAAATGGAGTGCGTGGCTGTCAAGGCCGCAAAGAACGAGCAGTTCCGCGACTTCTAACTCTTCACAAAATTTTCTACTATTTTTTCTTCAGGAATGATGGTGATGATAAGTTTGCCGTCAGGTGTATAATTGGGCGTCTGGCAGGCAAAGAGATCATCGACGATACTTGTCATCTCCTGTTTGTTGAGGGTGCGCCCCTCAGTCAGAGCATTGGTCAGGGCTAAGGTCATGGCAAGAGTATGGTAGAGGTCTTGTGCCTTTAGTCCTTGTTTATCGAAATCATCTACTAATTTGTATATGAGCGCATTAACGTCGGTGTTGGCAGCTGCCGCCGGCACAGCGTTCACAGCGTATGCGGCGGGTCCTGCCGGCGTTATGTCGAAGCCTACGGCGTTGAGCTGGGGCAGCATACTATCGATGATATACGACTGCGCCACCGTGGTCTGTACCATCTCAGGAAACAGCAACGACTGCGACACCTTCTCGCCGCTCTCAAGATTGGCCATATACTTGTCGTAGAGTATGCGGCGATGAGCACGCACATAGTCTATCACCATCAGTCCCGAACGCGCCGGAGTAACGATATAGCGACTGGAATACTGGAATAGGTTTGAGATTTGAGATTTTAGATTTGAGGTTTCCACCGTGGGTGCCTCAATTTCTCCATTCTCTATTCTCTCTTCACTCTTCACTTTTCCCTCTTCCCTCTTCACTATGTTGTCATACAAGTCCTGCCAGTTGTTAATTGGAGCTTTCGTCCTCTCCCTTTTTCCCACTTCCTCAAACGGATTGTAACGAGGGTTGACGCGGGGCATAGGCTCCGTAGCAGGTTGTCCACCATTAAAGGACGGGATGCTGACATCAAAAGAATTATCGAAATCGATGGTAGGCACTGCATTGTACTTGCCCAGTGCATCGCGCACCGCCACAAGCAGCAGCTGCCAGATGGCGCGCTCGTCCTCAAACTTTATCTCCGTCTTGCTGGGATGTATATTGACATCAATACGCGTGGGGTCAATGGTAAGGCACAGGAAGAAGCTGACCTGCTTGTCGGCAGGCAACAATCGCTCGTAGGCAGCTTGCACAGCCTTGTTGAAATAAGGATGGCGCATGTAGCGGCCATTAACGAAGAAAAACTGTCGGAAACCTTTCTGCTTGGCATTCTGCACAGTGCCGGTAAAGCCGTCCACCTTCACAATATCAGTGTCGATGGCGAGAGGCAGCAACTGCTTGTCTAGCGCCTTGCCGAAGAGGCCAAGTATGCGCTGCTTGAAAGTGCCGCCCTTAAGGTCGAGAGCCAGCACACCGTCTTTATACAGACGGAAGGCGACCGACGGATTAGCCAGTGCCACGCGCTCAAACTCCTGCATGATATTGTTCATCTCAGTGAGATTACTCTTGAGGAATCGGCGACGGGCAGGCACATTGAAGAATAGGTTGCGCACCGCGAAATTGGCTCCCACAGGACACATCACGAGGTGCTGGTCGGTGCAACGCGCTCCCTCCATGGTGATGCTGACACCCATCTCGTCGTTGGCTGTGCGTGTCTGCAGCTCCACCTGTGCCACTGCAGCTATTGAGGCGAGAGCCTCGCCGCGAAAGCCCATGGTGTGGAGATTGAAGAGGTCCTTGGCTTCGGATATCTTGGAGGTGGCGTGACGCTCAAAGGAGAGGCGGGCATCCGTCTCGCTCATTCCCTTTCCATTATCGATGACCTGTATGCAGTTCTTGCCGGCCTCTGTAAGCCATAGCTCTATGCGGTCAGCCCCTGCGTCGATGGAATTTTCCAGCAATTCCTTGACCACGGAGGACGGACGCTGCACAACCTCGCCTGCGGCTATCTGGTTGGCTACGCTGTCGGGCAATAGGCGTATGATGTCGGACATATTAACAGTTATTTTTTATTGGTCATCGGCTAACATTCTTCTTCAGTTTCTGGTAAGGCACCTCCTTGCGCTTGGTCTTCTGCAGCACTTTGTCAGCGGTCTTGGAGCGCCACTCAAAAAGGTCGTATTTGTCGCGGGGCCTGATATAGTCAAACCACGCGAAGTTCTCCAGATAGCGCAGCTTGGGCGTGACAAACACTATCGGGTAGTACATACCGTCAGCCTCGGCGGTCCACACATTGCTGACCTTGCGATCCTCGAAATACATTTTCATCAGACTCGTCTCAGCGTGGTTCATCGCTATGATGATGCTATCCTCCTTCACTTTGTCGTCAAACTGGAAGTAGTTTATCTTCACATTCTGCACGGCGTGGCTCTCACGCATCTGACCATCAGTGAAATACATGTGCATGTCGCGGCTCGCTATCTGGTTGAAGTTGAGCGAGTCGAGCTGCTCGCACATCAATGCCTGGTTGATAACCTGTATGCTGTCGATGGTGGAGTCGTTGAAGAAGGTGTGTATCTCCTCTCCCACTATCTGGTTACGTCCGTTCCACACGATGGGGTTACCGTAGAGCGACAGGCGGCGCTGCATGCTGTTGTATGCCAGGCTGTCGGCTACACTCTGCACATCCTCACGGAAGGAACGGGTGTGGTAATATCCGTGCACCTCGCGGTATAGGCTATCGGTGTTGAGGTTGTAACTGTGTATCTTTAGTGTGTCGGCATGCATGAAGAGTGTGTCGGGCTCCGAGAAATTCTTCATCAGCGTGTGGCCGTGGGCCAGGCTGTAGCCTGTGCTGTCGTTGTAGTAGCAGTAGTCGCCAGTGAGTATGGTATGGTTTGCGTCATCGTTGACCACAAAGTCGCCAAATCCCTCTGCCACACCGCTCTGCTTGTCATAAACAATGGTGTCCGCCACTATCTTGCGGTTGTTGTCCTCCACAATGGAGCGGTTGTAGAGCACGGCCTTGTCGGTGGTAGTGTTGAAGTGGCCGTCCTCAGTATAGATATTGGTGGTACCGCTCACAACGTTGGAGCGTCCTGCCGAGTGTGCATCCTTGGTGATGACATTATAGTAGAGAGTGTCGGTGCTCATCTTGTAGTTGTCGCTGAGCAGCTCCACGTTATAGTTAAACACCGCCTGGCGTGTCTGGGCGTCATACTGTCCCCAGTCGGAGGTAAGCGTGGTGCCGCCGTCCACCAGCTTGCCACCCTCAAAGAAGTAGCCCATACTGTAGAGGCGGTCGTAGTCGAGCGAGTCGGTGTAGAGCACCGACTTGCGATGGCGCAGCACTACACGGTAGCGGGCTTGTGCCACCTGCGAGTTGCCGTCGTAGAAGAGATAGTCACAGTTGAGCGAGAGGGTGTCACCTTGACGCATGTGTACACGGTCGAAAGCTGCGAACGAATTATTCTCTTGGAAGAAATTAGCACTGTCGCACTTCAGTATCACGCCGTCGTGGAAAAACTCCACGTTGCCCACAAATATCTGCACCCCGGGCATCTGCGCCTCGTCGTAGCTTATCTTGTCGGCATGGCGCACCACTATGTCCCCGCCCTTAGGCCGCGGCCCCTTCTTATTGTCCTTGGGGGCGGCGCCTATGGCAGACATAGCCGAGAGAGCTATGCCGGCAAAGAGGAATATGGCAAGTGTCGGGGTGCGCATTTATTCCTTCAACCAATTATACTTATAGCCGCTGCGCTTCCAGCCGTCCTTGATGCGCACATAAGTGGTCTTGATTTTGTTTTCAATCCACTTCTGCACTATCTCCTCGCTGCGCTTCTCGTTGACGATGTCGGTGAGTATCTGGAAGTCGTCAGTTATGTCGGCCTTATGCTCGGGTATTCTGTTCTTAAGTTTGATGATGGCGCACGCCTTCATTCCGTTGCGGTTGCGCATGGGGAAAGCATCCGACACCTCGCCGATATGCATCTTCTCCACTGCGAGAGCTATGTCCTGATACGTGCGGTGCAGCTCGTCCATACGTATGCGTGAGGTCAGTGTACCATCGTGGGGATCGGCGTAGGCCATCAGTCCGT
>JAFZUB010000033.1 GCA_017618515.1 Bacteroidaceae bacterium | reverse complement strand
TAATGGGTGCACACTCCGTAGCACCATAGCCCACAGTGAAGGGAAACTCTATACGCTTGAGGAACTGCTCCACCTCATGGTTGAGTGCTGCGCCGCCAATGATGACCTCGTACATCTGGCCACCAAAGGCCTTCAGCACTTCCTGGCAAATGGTCTCGCGCACCTTCTTCGAGATGACCGGCATCTGCATCAACAGCCTCATACGGGTGTTCTGTATCTTGGGGAATACCTTCTTGCGGATAATCTTCTCAATGATAAGCGGAACTGCAATGACCACACGGGGCTTCACATCGGCCAGTGCCTGGGCAATGATGGCGGGAGAGGGTATGCGGTTCAGATAATAGACGTGGCAACCGTGCAGGAACTCGTAGATGAACTCGAACGCCATACCGTACATGTGGGCCATCGGCAGCATGGAGATGACGCGGTCGCCGCACAAGATGGTCTTGCCAAGCACGTCGCAGGCAAAATCGTAGTTCGACCACAAAGCGCGATAGGGAATCATGACACCTTTTGAGAACCCCGTCGTTCCGCTGGTGTAGTTAATGAGTGCCAGCTCATCAGGATCCTCCTCGATGTAATAGCTGACGTGCTCCTTGCGGAAGTACTTGGGGAAACGCTTGCCATACAGCTCATTCAGATGCTCTCGGGCGTAGGTCAACTTGTCCGTGCGGCTAATCATGAGCGAGTAGTCGGGGTTGTTAATAATACCTTCCAAATGAGGCATCTGTTGCGGGTCAATGACTGTGGCCACGTGATCGCCCACGAAGAGTATACGTGCTTCTGAGTGGTTGACGATATTGTGTATCTGCTCAGCGTTGAACTCGTGTAGTATGGGGACGGCAATTGCACCATAGGTAAGCGTAGCAAGGAAGGCTACAGCCCACTGGCTGGAGTTACGTCCGCAGAGGGCAATCTTGTCACCGCGCTGAATACCGCTGTTCTCAAACATGATATGCAGCTTCTCAATCTTGCGTGCCACATCGTGGAATTGCAAGGTCGCACCACGATAGTCGGTCAGTGCGTCCCTGTCCCAGTTGTCTATGATGCTTTTCTGGATGAGTGCGTTGAAACTTGGTATTTGCATAGCCGTTTTAGGTTAGTTGTTCTGATAAAGATAACGCTTTATGCTTTTCTTAGGCGTCTTCTGGAATTCCTCGTCGTGTAGCTCAATGGAAGCTAAACGGCTGTAGACAGGCAGCTGCTCGTTCAGCTCTCGTCGGTTCTGCTCCATGATATTCTGCAGCTCGTCGCGGCTGAAACTTACCACTTCATCCTTGTCAGGATAAACGAGTGCCACAAGCTTCTCACCGCGCTGAATCACCAAACTCTCAGCTATCATTGCCATAGAGTTAAGCTTGTCCTCTATTTCCTCAGGATAGATGTTCTGACCGTTGGCACCAAGCAACATATTCTTAATGCGTCCGCGAATGAAGATATGACCGCTATAAGCCATCGTTGCCAGATCGCCGGTGTGGTACCAGCCATCGCCGTCGATAGCGGCAGAAGTGGCCTCTTCGTTCTTATAATAGCCCAACATAAGGTTGGTACCTCGGGTGATAATCTCGCCCGGCACGTTCTGCGGGTCGGAAGAGAGTATCTTTACCTCCATACGGTCGACAGGAATACCACAACATCCAGCTAAGAACTGAGTGTGGTCGCAATAGGAGATGAGCGGCGCGCACTCTGTAGTACCGTAGCCCACCGTAATGGGGAAGCCTATGGAGAGCAGGAACTCCTCAACCTCCTTCGACAGGGCTGCACCACCTACAATCACCTCATAGGCACGTCCACCGAAAGCTTCGTAAACCTGCTCGCAAATCTTCATCTTCACCTTACGCGACACTACAGGCATTTGCAGCAACAGCCTCATGCGGTTGTTCTGTATTTTTGGGAACACCTTCTTGCGGATAATCTTCTCTATGATGAGCGGCACGGTGACGATAAGGTGTGGACGAATGTCGGCAAAAGCCTGTGCAATGATGGCGGGAGACGGTAAGCGAGTCAGGTAGAACAGGTGGCAACCGTTGCAGAAGCCGAAAAGAAACTCCACCGCCATACCATACATGTGGGCCATAGGCAATATGCTCAGCAGGTTGGAGCCAGGCTTGACGTGCCGTCCCATACGGTTCATGATAAACTCGACGTTGCCCCACAACGAGCGGTAGGGCAGCATCACGCCCTTCGAGAAACCCGTGGTGCCACTGGTGTAGTTGATGAGCGCCAACTCCTCTGCTTCATCACAATGGTAGTCAACATGCTCCTTCCGAAAAGCCCTCGGATATTTGCTGCCAAACAACATATTTAAATGTTCGCGCGCATACGCGAGAGGTTCCGACCGCGAAAGCATCAGCGAGAAGTCAGGCAGGTTGATGATACCCTCCAAGTGCGGCATAGCCTCAGGGTCGATGGTCTTAACAGCATAGTCGCCAATAAAGAGCAATTTCGCGTCGGAGTGGTTCACAATATTGTGAACCTGGTCGCTACTAAACTCATGAAGTATGGGTACGGCTACGGCACCATAGGTCAGCGTAGACAGGAAGGCTACGGCCCAATGGGCGGAGTTTCGGCCGCAGATAGCTATCTTGTCTCCTTTTTGAACACCTGAGTTC
>JAFZUB010000032.1 GCA_017618515.1 Bacteroidaceae bacterium | reverse complement strand
TCTCCACCTCGCTGTTAGCACCAACGTAGAGTACTGCTACACCACCTGCCAACTTAGCCAGACGCTCCTGCAGCTTCTCCTTGTCATAAGAAGAGGTAGTGTTGCCAATCTCAGACTTAATTTGATTGATGCGGTCCTTGATAAGCTGAGCTTCACCAGCACCGTTGACGATAGTGGTGTTGTCCTTGTTGACGGTAACCTTCTCGGCAGTACCAAGCATCTCGATGGTAGCCTGCTCGAGTTTGAGACCCTTCTCCTCGCTGAGAACTACACCACCAGTCAGGATGGCGATATCTTCGAGGATGGCCTTGCGGCGATCGCCGAAGCCGGGAGCCTTAACAGCACAAATCTTGAGCTGTGTACGCAGACGATTAACAACAAGAGTGGTGAGAGCCTCAGAGTCAACATCCTCTGCAATCACGAGCAGCGGACGGCCAGTCTGTACAGCGGGCTCCAAGATGGGCAGGAAATCCTTGAGGGTGGAGATCTTCTTGTCGTAGATAAGGATGTAGGGCTTCTCCATAGCGCACTCCATCTTCTCGGTGTCAGTAACGAAGTAGGGCGACAGATAGCCGCGGTCAAACTGCATACCCTCCACGGTCTTGAGATGAGTCTCATTGGTCTTGCCGTCCTCAATGGTAATAACGCCGTTTACAGTCACGGCCCTCATGCCGTCGGCAATCAGCTTACCGATCTCGGGGTCGTTGTTGGCAGAGATGGTGGCCACCTGCTCAATCTTGTCGTAGTTGTCTTCCACCTTCTCGGCCTGGCTCTTGATGGACTCAACCACTTTGGCCACAGCCTTGTCTATGCCACGCTTCACATCGAGCGGGTTAGCACCGGCAGCAACATTCTTCATACCCTCATTCAGGATAGCCTGAGCGAGCACAGTAGCGGTGGTGGTACCGTCACCGGCATCGTCACCTGTCTTGCTAGCCACACTCTTTACGAGCTGTGCGCCTGCATTCTCAAAGGCATCGTCCAGCTCTATCTCCTTGGCAACGGTAACACCGTCCTTGGTGATTTTCGGAGCGCCAAACTTCTTCTCTATAACCACATTGCGACCCTTGGGGCCCAGCGTAACCTTCACTGCATTGGCCAGCGCGTCAGCTCCTGATTTGAGCATCTCGCGGGCATTAACGTCATATTTTATTTCTTTAGCCATAGCTGTAATTTTTTAAAGGTTTTACTTCTCTATTACTGCCACTACGTCAGATTGGCGCATGATGAGGTACTTCTCGCCCTCAAACTCAATCTCGGTGCCAGCGTACTTGCCGTAAAGCACCTGGTCGCCAGCCTTGAGAATCATCTTTTCGTCTTCCTTGCCTTCACCGGCGGCAACTACCGTGCCCTGCAGGGGCTTTTCCTTTGCGGTGTCAGGGATAATGATACCGCCAACAGTCTGGGTCTCTGCGGGAGCCGGACTGATCAGAACTCTGTCTGCTAATGGTTTTAGTTTCATAATAATATTGTTTTTAGATGTTGTATCTTAACTCTCGCACCTAGACTAAGCAAAAAGTGTGCCAAACTTATCTCGTTGGCATGAAAATTCTCTGCATGCCGAAGTGGCAGTACGGGAAAAGCACATCTTTAAGCTTTCCATACTTGTTCTCGCTCACAACCTTGAGTGCGATGACATGCGCATCCTTGTCAAAATAGTGACTCACCGGCTCTTTCAGATTAAGATGGCAGTGACGGCGTTCATAGTCCCCATAGTTGTAATATACAATCGGCCCACGCTGTAGCGCCACCATACCGGGCTGCTGCTTGTCGCTCACACGCAAGATAGGCGTGGGAAACTTTACGTTTATCAAGTCGCCCACCGCCCAACGGCCTTTCACCACGGCATAGCCGTCCACCATCTCAGGCGTATATAAACTGCCATTGACCATGATAATCACCGGCTGCTTCCTGCACTGCGCCGTATAGCGTGGCAGCATGTCCTGCCCGTTAGTCCACGACGGGATACGGATATGGAACGCAAGATCCACACTGTCTGTCGATTCCTCCCGCACTATCAGACGATGGAAAGGCGACAGCACTGTATCGACCACTTGCTCGATAGGGCTCATATCCTTTGCTATGCGGATGCTAGTGTCATTATACCAAGGGCTGCCATTGAACACTTGCATACAGAAATCCACCTCATCGTTCTTCACATGCACATTGCTGCGCATAAGCATATTTATAAATATGTCTCGCCCGCGCGTAGCGTAGGCCATGCTTCCTACCGAACGCATAACCTGCGTCAGTTCTTCGTGCCTCCACTTCCAGGCCAGATGGAAATTCCATATCCTCATGACCGAGTTAGCCAGCATCCTCTCCGCCACATCGAAGCAGTACGCCTGGCCTGTCTGCAAGCCCAACTCCACGCTCTCCCTCAGCAGCGGCAGTAGCTCGTCCACGTTGCGGACAGAGTCCGTCAGAGCCCCTTCCAGACGCATTTCTTCTAGTCTGCGCTTCCAGTCGGCAAGACTCTCGGCGCTCGTCTCTTGGCTCTTGACACTCATCGGATACGGCCATACTCTAGGGACACTGCCCATGATAGAGTCCGCGCTGCGCTGTGCACCGCACCAGAAGAAGTCGTACAGCATAATGCTGTCGGCCTCCACCATCTGCAGCGGACGAATCTCTCTGATAATAGCATTGCTGCTCAGCCCCACAGCCAACAGCAACGTAAACAACAACTGTCTCATTTCTAAATTCTGAACTGACTCTATTTTCTCAGCGAACGGAGATTTTCACTTTCGCCACGAGCTTGCGAATTTTCCCCTCACCCACAATGGGAGCGTGGGCGTCCTCAGGCCAGACAATACAGAACTCGCCGGGCTGCAAGGTGAACCATTTGTCAGCAGGCTGGCTGTATAGTGCGTAGTCGTTGTCCTCGTCAAAGGGGGCATCGCTCTCTCCGAGCGTGGACAGATGCCGCCAACCGTAGTCCTCAGCGCAGGAGAGGGGGAAGTGCACATCGATATAGCTGCGGTGAACCTCCAACTTCTGCTCCTCGCGCTCCACGAGAGTCGAATCGTTGACATTTATGAACAGGTCATCGCCCTGCAGAGTGATGCGCCCTGGAGGAGCGGCGAGCAGGTCGTTGGCCTTTACATACTCAAACAACGGCTTGAGTAGCGGGTGCAGCGCATAGTAGCGCTCGCAGTCTTCTATTCTTGCAATAATCATAGCTTATCTGTTTGCTATTTCTTCAAGCATGAGCCAGCAGTTCATCAGTCCGCGAGGCACATGGAAGCAGCCCTTCCACTTGCCACCTTTCAGCGGCAGCAGCACCTCGCCCTGGCGATTGAGATAGCCGTACCACTCGGGGTATTCGGGGTCGGTGAAGTGGCTCCATGTGTAGTTGTGGATGCGTTCAAACCATTCGAGACACTCCTTGTTGCCCGTGAGCTGGTAGCCCTTGAGCATGGAGATGAGCGTTTCGATATGCACCCACCACAGCTTCTGGTCAAACTCCAACTCATGGCGCGGCTTGCCGAGGCGGTCCATAAAGTAGTAGATACCTTCATACTTCTCATCCCACCCAAACTTAACCTCGTTGAGTGCAATCTCCACCGCCTTGTCGATAAGTTCGGGGCGATTGAGACGCTTGCCAAGGTCCATAATGAACCACATCGCCTCGATGGCGTGACCGGGATTCATCTTGCGACCATCTAGGCAGTCCACCAATTGTCCGTCCTTTCCAAGGGCCTCTACGATGAGTCCCATCTGCGGCTGATAGAACACGTCGAGCACCTCATGGATGCAGTCGTCGATAGTCTTCTGCAAGAAGGCGGGATCAACGAGTGGCTCTATCTCCAGTGCAACATTGCACAGAATCATCGGTAGGTCAAAAGTCTTGAGAGCGCGTGCCCCCGGAGCGGCCTTGTTCCAGCGGCTCTTGGGATTGTCCACTCTGGAAAGGACGATGTCGAATGTCTTGCGGGCAATGTCAGCATACTCTTTGCTGCCAGTCGCAATGCTCAACTGGCCGTAGGCGATGACAGCGAAAGTGTAGGAAAATATATTGTAAGGCTCCACCAGCGCATGGCCTTCTCGGTCGATGGCGAAGTACCAATTGTAGTTGCCGTCGTGGCCATACTTCTTCAGGAATTCGGCTCCTTGCACGGCACAATCGAGCCACTCTTGCCGTTTCTCCACCGTGTTGTATAGCTTGGCGAACATCCACACCTCGCGGCACTGCAGCCAGATGAATTTATCCGTATCATACACGCTGCCATCACGGTCGAGGCATGAGAAATAGCCGCCGTACTCGCGGTCTTGTGAATTGCTGAGCCAGAAAGGCAACACTTTGTCAAGCAGTTCTGTCTTATACTGCTGTGCTAATTGTTTGAAGTCCATAATATTCTTATTCTTTTTCAGGTTCGAGAGTTTTCCATGTTAGTCCCTTGATGTCCTTCTTGTTGCGAGAGAAGAGGGAGAGGATGAGCGCAACAACCACCGAGACGAACATGCTGATGAAGCCGAACAACAGGAAGTTGGCGTCTGTGAAATAGTTCATGTAGAACACCGCCAGCGTGCCGGCAATGAAACCAATGAGCGAGGTGGTGGCATTGATGCGCTTGAAGAAGATACCCATGATAAACAGTCCGCCGATAGCGCCCGTCAACAGACCGAGAATTGTGTTGAAATAGTCGAGCAGCGACTGTATGTCCGTCACAGCCATGACTATGGCGATGAGCGTGCCGATAAGGCCCGCCACGATTCCCGCCCAACGGGCTACGCTCAGAGTCTTCTTGTCAGTGATTTGCGGACGCATCTTCTTATACATATCCATCGTGAAAGCAGTAGATATGGAGTTGATATTGCTGGAGATGGTGCTCATCGTAGCTGCGAAGAGCGCAGCAATAAGCAGTCCGGCCAAGCCCGCGGGCAGCTGGCTCATCATAAAGAACGGGAATATGGCGTCCGTCTTCTGCATCGTGATGTCAATGGAAGCAGGGTGAGTCTTGAAGAATGTGTAAAGACCCGTACCTATGGTGTAGAAGATGATGCTGACAAATATGCTCAGGAAACCGTTGGTGATGATGGAGCGCGAAGCAGCCTTCTCGCTGCTGGTAGTCATATAGCGCTGTATCACCGTTTGGTCGGAGGTGTAGGAAATGAGATTGTTGGCCAATCCGCCGAGCACAATCACCCAGAATGTAGCGGAGCGGAAGTCGAATGTAAAGTCAAAGAGCACAAACTTGTCGTTCGCCATGCCTATGTCCCAGAAGCCGGAGGCTCCGCCCTCGGTCTGTGTAACAAGGAATATCGCTGCCAGCAACGCGCCTCCAATCAAGATGAAGCCTTGCACAACGTCGCCCCACACCACGGCCTCCATACCGCCCATGGTGCAGTAGGCAATGGTGATAACCGACATCAAGATGATGCACACAAAGATGTCGATGCCCGTCACCGCTGACATCGCCAGCGAAGGCAGGAACAGCACCAAAGCCATTCGCGCCACCATGAAGATGATGAACAGCGCGCTCGCCATCGCCCTCACTCCGTAGCAGAAACGCTGCTCCAGATAGGCGTAGGCGGTAGTTATCTTCAGTCTGCGGAAGAACGGCAGGAAGTAGGTAATTACCGGGAAAGCCACCAGAAGGATAAATATCTGCATCGGATAGTACTTCCAGTCAGTGGCGTAAGCCTTGGCAGGGATAGACATGTAAGTGATTGCACTGAGCATGGTGGCAAAGATACTCATTCCGGCAGCCCACCAAGGTATGCGGCCACCGCCAGTGAAGAAGTCGTCGCTGTTCTTCTCGCGATGCATGAAGTAGAAACCCAGCGCGAGCATCGCCAGCAGATAGACAATCAGTACCGCCCAGTTGAGCCAGCCAAAGCTCGCGTCATAGTCCACGCTCACGCTTGCAGCGTCGGCTGAGCGCACACCCGGCTTGCTCTCACCGTTGATGACAAGCCACTGGTGCTTGCCTCCCACGGAATAGTCCACCACGGCAGCGCCGGCTCGGGCGAGGGCGGAGTCGCCCTCCAGCTCGCTCCACGCATTAGTGATGGTATTATATATTAATAAGGTGGAGCGGAATTTATACCACGCAGGCTCGTGCGTCATGTAGTCGGGCTGCGGCTCACGTAGTGCTTGATCGAAAATGCTCTTATTTACGCCGCCCACACAGACGATGAACGAAGTGCCCGAATTGACTGCCGCAGCTCCGACCAAGGCCACAGGTTCACCAGCTACTACAATTTCCGAGGTCTCGCTCCATTTGTTGTAGAGAGGGTCGTAACATACACCGTTGCCATTGGTGCCCTCGGCACTATAGCCGCCAAGCAGATAGAACATGGCTCTCTCGGTGCCGTTCTGCACCGCAGCCACAGGCTGCAATCTAGGCTTGCCGGGGAAGTCCGGCAGCGCTTCCCATTGCTTGCCGTCGGGCCATTTCATGCGGAAAGCCTTGTTGGCAGGCTGGCCGTCAGTCTGGCCACCCGCCACATAGATAAAGCCATTGCCGTAAGCTCCCGCCATATTATCGAGAGCAACAGGCAGCGGGGGCAGCGGTTTCACTGTCACTTTGCCGCCATTATAGCTCAGCAGCGCGGCTGTCGCAAGACTCTTGCTACCGTTAGTACCGCCGACCATCACCACGCCTTCTGGCACAGTGACGCTCACTCCGTACGCTGCGCTGTCGGCAAGTGCGCCAACTTTCTGCCATTGGCCATCGGCCGCTGACCGTTGGCCGTCCAACGCATACACATCGTTGTAGAAACACTTCTTGCCACCCTCGGCGGCAGGCGTATCGGGAAAGTTGCAGCCACCCGCCACAAGCACATAGCCATTGCTAATGCCGGCGAACGGTGCTGAAACACCTTGGTCGCCATTCACCTGCAGTTGCGGCAACTTGCTAAACGTGGCAGTATTAAACGTCCTGTCTTCTGCCGTAACGCCAAGGCACAACAACGCGCAGATGGCGACTAAAACATATCGAATTATTTTCATGGAAATCTACTTACTCCTTATCTCCTTATTTATTGCAATGATTAAAGAAGTCAATATCCTCCAGCTTCTGCTTAAGAAGGGCCTCCTCCTCGTCCGTCATATTCTGGAAAGGAGTACGGTTGGGGCCCATATCGTAACCAATCAGTTTCATTATGCGCTTGCCGCCCACGATGTTGCCGCGGAAACAGCAAATCACGTCTATCACATCCTGCGCATAGTTCTGCAGGCGACGAGCTGCCTCCAGATCGCCCTGAGTCCACGCGTCGATGATACCCGTGAGCACTCGTCCGTTATAGTTAGTCGTGCCACCTATACCGCCCTGCGCACCGCCCATGGCAAGACTCGGGAGAATCGTCTCATCCTGACCATGGAGCATATCGTACTTGCCGTCCTTGTAGCGACGACAGCGATTGTATTCATAGAGGCTCTCGAATGTGTATTTGATACCAGCGAGATTGGGAATGCGTCCACTCTCATCCACGGCCTTCAAAAAATCATACATCGAGAGAAACGCACCATTGAAGGCTGGGATATGATAGAAATAGAACGGCAGCTGCGATGCACCGCAGGCAATCTCCTCACAATACTTCACCAGTTCCTCCACCCTACTGATTTTCGGGAACGGAGGAGCCATGGCGCCTATACCCCACGCGCCAATCTTCTGGGCGTGCTCAGCCAGCAGACGGCTACTCTTGACACAGCAGCTGCCCACGTGTACTATCACCTTGAAAGGCTCGCCATTAGTTGTCGTGACTTTGCGAGCAGCCCTCACCCAAGTCTCGGCAATACTCATACGCTCATGCTCGGTGAGCATGTAGCCCTCTCCTGAGGAACCGTTGACAAACACACCCTTCAGGCCGTTGCGAGCCAGCATCTCGGCATAGTCAGGGATAATCTCGTAATTCACAGTGCCGTCAGCATACATCGGTGTAAACGGCGCATCAATAAGACCAATGATTCTTTCCATATCGATATTAGATTTAAATTCTGTGGCGAATTTACGAAATTAAAATGAAACACACCACCAAAAAGATTATTATATTATCTATTTAACAATTCTCAATGGTCAATTCTCAATGGTCAATGGTAGAATTAAAGATAAGAGTTATCATGAAAAGTCTGATACTTATATCGTATCGGTATCGCCAAATTCAAAGGATTGCTTTTTTCCCTCCTATATATCCGACATCTCGCCCATTTGTTGTATCTTTGCCACAGTAAAAATACATACCGCTATGAAAAAGACACTGTACCTACTAACCACCGCCCTCCTGCTAACAGCATCACATGCCTGGGCTGACAGCTACAAGGGCACCCTCGAGCGCCACGGACTGAAAATGGAGTACACCCTCTCCGGAGGCATTGTAACCGACAAAGACGACCACCACATAGGGGGCGCCCCCGTGACAATCATGGGAGTGAGCATCGAAGGCGAGGTAGAAGCTGGTGCCAGCTTCAGTGCATCATGCCGCAAGTTGGCAACCGACCGCCAAGCCAAGAAGGGCAATATCCTCGGCAAAATCAAGGACACTGCCCTAAAACTGACAGGCCGCACCGACAAAAACAAAGACATGAAGATGACCATTCTAATCCGCAAGGCCGGTGAATCCGACTACATAAAAGCAACCAAGGAAGACAACGGCTCGGTTGGCACCACACTGACAGTACCCGCTGAGGCCGAGCAAATAACCATAATACTCTCATGCCAAGGCCCTAAAGACAGACTCGAATGCCACTCCACATGGAAGGTAGTAAAGCGCACCACTGCCCCACAGCCCTCCAACACAGGCAACAAGCAGACCGCAGTAGGCTCCGGCAAGAAATACACCGACCGCATCAGCCACAACGGCCACACCATGAAGTACACCATCAGCGGTCCTGAAATCAAACTCAAGGACAAAGCCGAACTCGTCACCAACTCCGTCACCGACTATCACCAGGTAATCAGAGGCATCGTCAAGCCCGGACAAACAATCAGCGTTGATATGCTCAAAGAATCAGGCCCCAACTCACCACGTCTCAACATCTCCTTCGAATACCTCAAGAGAGGCTCTGTACCCAGATTCAGCAATGCAGGCCGCATGATACAGACAAAAGTCACCGACCAGACATCAAATACATACACCGTGCCCTCCGATGCAGAAGTCGTCTACGCACACCTCTATTACCAAATACCCGCCCAAGGCATAGAAAGCACCATCAATCTCACGGCCAACCTCTATGTAGAGGACAAAATACCCGACTACGCCATATCGTCCAACTCCACAGCCGTAGCTTCCACAACCGCCTCCTCACCACCGCCAACAACCAAGACCACGACACGCGCTACCCCCACCAAGACTTTCAAGTGGGACGAAATAGCCGATGACGAATACTGCCCCAAGTGCCAACAGCCCTACAGTTTCTATGAAGTGCAAGAAGCCATTGGCACTGTCCAGCAAAAATGCATACAAGAAAACGACAATCGATACGCCAAGCTCACACCATTAGATATAATCTACTGCGACGACTGCATACGCACAAGCCGCCACTCACAGGTATGGCTCAACCACGACGATGCAGAAGAATGCATCATAATCCGCCAGAACACAACAGCACGCATAGAACTTATGAGCAACGGCAAAGAACGATGGCATCTGAACAAAGGGCACCTAATAGCCAACTACCACAGTGGCAGCAACGTGCCATCCTTCCAGTTGACCAACTGTGTAATCTTTCCCAAGGGAAGCATTGTAATCGGAATGGAAGAAGACGGCAGGTCATCCAGAGCCACCATCCTTAGTGGAAGTGCAGAAGTACTCAGCACCTTCGGCGGACAAAAACAAACTCTGAAACCCGGGCACATGATAACCGTCACCCCCGACGGCATGCAGGAAATAAAACCATGCGACACCAGCCAGCTTTCACAGGAAGTTAACCGGCCCGCCTACGACCGCAAAAACACCTATCTGAACGAATAAGCGAGCTCCCTGCAAGCTTTTCGGGACACACCCTCCGCAGACGACCAAAAAAAATGACACCAACCATGTCACTTTTTGACCGCCGTCTGCGTTATATATATGAGCAAGCTCAAAACAATAAACGATAAACAATAAACAATAACAACTCAAAAATACTACAGATATGAAAGAATTAATAGCAGCAATTGTGCCTATTGGCATATGCGTCGTTCTGCCAATCATTATTGTATGGATTATCATGCAGAACAAGAAGAATAACACCAACCGCCGTACCGAAATCATTTTGGCAGCCATTGAGAAGAATCCCGACATTGGCAACATGGAGGAAATCCTAAAACAGATTACTCCACCGCAGCCCACTTTCAGGGAAAAGATGCTGCGCAAGCTGCATGGAGAAATGATGTGGGGCAGCACTATGACCCTCCTCGGTGTGGCATTGCTTATCACCATAATTGCTTGGGTAAGCTACGGCAACTACGCCCCTGGTGACATTGCCGCCCTGGGAGTAATGTGTGCAGCTTGCCTTGCCACCGGACTCGGCATGCTTATCGCCTACTTCTCTGGCAAGAAAATGCTGAACAATGAGGTAAAGGAGCAAGGAGATTAGGAGTAAGGAGTAATGACCAGAGAGCAATTCACGGAGCTGGTTGTAGCAGAGCAGGAGGCGCTGCGGCGCTTCTTGCTCACGCTCTGCTGCGGCAACCGCGACGATGCCGACGACCTGGCACAGGAGGCTTTGGTGAAAGCCTACCTCGCATCGGGCAGTCTGCGCGATGGAAGCAAGCTCAAGGCATGGCTCTACAAGATTGCCTACAACACATTTATCAGTTCACGCAGGCAACTGAACATCGACGCCCCGATAGATGAGGCTACCGGCATCGCCGACAACTCTCTCGCCCCTGATCGCAAATATCAATACCAGGAACTATATGCCGCGCTGGCGCAAATGCAGCCCAAGGAACGCACGGCACTGGTGCTGTTCTACATGAACGACTACTCCGTAAAAGAGATAAGCACTATCGTTGACTCCAGCGAGGCGGCTGTGAGGCAGCAGCTCTCGCGTGGCCGCGAACATTTGAGGGAAAGATTAAAAAGGTGAAACAGTGAAAAGGTGAAAAGGTGAAATAGTGAAAAATTGAAAATACTATGGAAAAGGATAAAATGATAGAAGCATTGTTTGCTGACTTCCACCCGGAACTCAACGACAACGACAAGTTCATGGCTTCGCTAAACAGAAAACTGGATGCCGTAGAGTGTATCAAAAAGATGCAAGAGGCACAACTGCGCCGCTATCGCCTCGCGATCGTCGTGGCACTGGGACTCGCCATAGTGGCAGGCCTTGCTCTCTTCTTTGTCATCAATGCCCTGCCCGAGGGCGTGAAGCTGTTCTCCTTCGACACTAACTGGGTGCCCCTCGCCTTCATAGAGCAAAACAGCCGCATGATTACACTCATTGTTATCGCACTTCTCATCGGTTGGGGCATCATAGCGATATCTAATACAATACAAAAAAACAAAGTTTGAAAATCATAGAAAAGCCGCAAGTCGCGGCTTTTTTTCTTGTTCGTTCATTTTTTTGTCGTATCTTTGCACACAGAGTCAAAATGTCAATATACAATAATTCCATGAAAACAACTATGCGACTGATCGTGGCAGCAATACTACTCCTTGCTGGCACGGAGACAAGAGCCGAAAACTACAAGGGCACCGCAGAGCGCCACGGCTTGAAGATTGAGTACAGCCTCTCTGGAGGCGTGGTAACTGAAAAACGCAAACCTTATCTGGGCGGCGTACCCACAAACATGAGCATGACCATCAACGGCGAGGTGCAGCCGGGGGCTACGCTGACAGCATCGTGTCGCAAACTCGCAGGAATCCCGAAATATGACCTAGTATATATCGGCGTTGGCTTCACAGACAACAACGGGAAATTTCATTCAATAATGGATAAAAAGGGCGATAAATCAACCTCCATAAGCTACTCTGTGCCCAGCGATGCAACAGAAGTAACCTTAATTATTTCATGTGGCTACATCAGCATCCGCACAACGTGGAACGTAGTGAAAGCCTCTTCCTCTAATACGCAGGCCAAGTCAGGCGGCAAACAAACCTCCTTAAGTAGCGCCAAGACATATTCTGACCAGATTACACACAACGGCCACACCATGAAATACACCATTACGGGGCCTTCCATCAAGCTGAAGGACAAACCCGAACTCATACGCAACGCCGTCACTAACTACACCCAGACAATCAGAGGCACCGTGAAGCCCGGCCAGATTATCACCGTCAAGGAAGAAAAAATCTCCGGCAAGGACAAACCGCGCCTCAATATCTCATTCAAATACCTGAAGAAAGGAGCCGTTCCAGTCTTCAGCAATGTGGCTCACATGATTCAGACTAAGCAGACTAACGACACCACCATGACGTATGTGGTGCCCGGTGACGCGGAGGTGGTCTATGCCTATATCTATTACCAAATACCTGCGGGCGGTATGGAGAGCAGCATCGACATCACAGCTAATCTATATGTCGGCAATAGCATCCCCGACTACGCAAAGTCGTCCAACTCCACTGCCGTTGAGTCAACAACCATGCCCCTCATCCCCTCTTTCAACTGGAACGATATCTCACCAGACGAAAACTGTCCCAAATGCAAACAGCCTTACAGCCACTATCAGCTCAATGACTCACATGGCACACTGCAGCAAAAATGCAAAGACAGCTCCATGGAGTTCGCAGAACTTACACCCTTTGAAGTTATATACTTCCACAACCAAATCCGCACCGGTCACGAGTCACAAGCGTGGATTAGCCATGAAAACTACGAGGAATGCATCACCCTCAAACAGAACTCCTCCGCACGAGTGGAGCAAGTTTCCAAACGCGACCGCTGGTATCTGGACAAAGGACAAATACTCGTCAGATACTCCGACTTTAACGATGACGTGCCTACATTCCAGCTCGCTAACTGCGTAGTATATCCCCAAGAGCCCATAATGCTAAGGCTGGAGCAAAACGGTGATGCGTCGCACGTCTATATGTTAGCAGGCACCGTGGAGGTGCTTAGCATCCACGGCGGTAAAAAGCAGACCATAAAATCCGGACAAACCATTGCCGTCACTGCCGATGGAGTACAGACCGTGCAGCCCTACAACGCCAAAGAACTGTATGACGAAATGTATAAACAATTCGGCAAGAACCGGTACAATCGTCATAACATTTTTCTTGATGACTAAGGTAATTACCTTATGCCTCTGCAGAAAGTTCGGCGGGACGATAATTGGCTATCTGCTCCGCACTGAGACAATCTATATATTGCTCATGCTTGGCTACCTCTGCCTCAGCGAGGTTGAGGAATACCTGTGCGCTCTTGGCAAAGAGCTCAGGAGCACGGCTGGCGTCGAGCACGATGAGGTGAGCCATCATAGCGTTGGCAGTGATGTCGTAGAGATGACGGGCTGCGAGGTCCTGTAGCTCCTGGCTCTGAGCTTCCTTCACAGCATTTACGCATGCCTCCAGCTTGTCGGCCAGCACTTTGGCGCGGGAGAAGAGGGGCTGCATCTCGGCGCTCACGGTCTCTTCCTCAAACTCACGCAGGATGTTGAGGTAGGTGCCGTTGGTGATGTAGCGGATAGCTGCCACCACCTGCAACTGAGTGGTACCCTCGTAGATGGAGGTGATACGAGCGTCGCGGTATAGACGCTGGCAAGCATACTCAAGCATGAAGCCGGAGCCACCGTGTATCTGGATGGAGTCGTAGGCGTTCTGGTTGGCGTACTCAGAGTTGGTTCCCTTGGCCAGCGGAGTGAAGGCGTCAGCCATGCGGGAGTACTTCTTCTGCTCCTGACGCTCCTCGGGCTCCAGTTTGCGCTCGCGAGCAATGTCGTCGAGAGCCTTATAGATATCCACGTAGCGGGCGGTCATGTAGAGCAGCGAGCGGCCTGCATCGAGCTTGGCCTTCATATTGGCGAGCATCTCATATACGGCGGGGAAGTTGATTATCTCCTGGCCGAACTGCTTGCGGTCCTTGGCATAGGCGAGAGCCTCGTTGTAGGCTGCCTGGCTGATACCGACACTCTGAGCAGCGATGCCGAGGCGTGCGCCGTTCATCAGTGCCATCACATACTTGATAAGACCGAGCTTACGGTCGCCGCAGAGCTCTGCCTTGGCATTCTTATAAACAAGCTCGCAAGTGGGTGAGCCGTGGATACCGAGTTTGTTCTCGATGCGGCGCACGGTTACTCCGCCCTGACGCTTGTCGTAGATAAACATGGAGAGGCCACGACCATCCTTGGTGCCTTCCTCAGAGCGTGCCAGCACAAGGTGAATGTCGCTGTCGCCGTTGGTGATGAAGCGCTTGCATCCGTTGAGACGCCAGCAGTTCTCCTTCTCGTCAAAGGTAGCCTTGAGCATCACGCTCTGGAGGTCAGAACCAGCGTCCGGCTCGGTAAGGTCCATCGACATGGTCTCACCCTTGCATACACGGGGGATGAAACGCTGACGCTGATCCTCGTCGCCAAACTCATAAAGAGTCTCTATGCAATCCTGCAGCGACCAGATATTCTCAAAGCCGGCATCGGCAGTGGCGATTATCTCATTGATGGCAGTGTAGGGAGTACACGGGAAATTGAGGCCGCCGTAGCGACGGGGCATGGTAACACCATTGAGGCCTGCCTTGACAGTAGCGTCAAGGTTCTCGTATGTCTTGCTGGCATAGCGCACTCCACCGTTCTCGCAGTGGGGACCCTCGGCGTCAACATCCTCAGCATTGGGGGCAATGATTTCGGCAGCTATCTCACCGGCAAGGTCAATGACGCGGTCGTAGCTGTCCATGGTATCCTCAAAGTCCTGCGGAGCGTAGTCAAACTGATCCTTGTCGGCAAAGTCACGCTCCTTCAGCTCCACGATGCGCTTCATAAGCGGGTGGTTAAGCTGAAACTTAATCTCGTCGTTATAATAGTTGGCCATGTTACTTGCTGTTTTTCTTGTAATACTTGATAAGCTTAGGAACAACCTCCTCCACGGTGCCGTTGATGACATAGTCGGCGATAGTGTTGATGGGGGCGTTCGGATCGCTGTTGATAGAAATAATTATGCCTGCGTCCTGCATACCGGCTATGTGCTGAATCTGGCCGGAGATACCACAGGCAATGTAAACCTTCGGACGTACTGTCACACCTGTCTGGCCTATCTGGCGGTCATGGTCAACAAAGCCTGCATCCACGGCAGCACGGCTGGCACCAACCTCGGCATGCAGCTCCTTGGCAAGGTCGAAGAGCATGTCAAAGCCCTCCTTGCTACCCATGCCATAACCTCCAGCCACCACGATGGCAGCACCCTTGAGGTTGTGCTTAGCCTTCTCGATGTGGCGGTCGAGCACCTTCACTACATATTCAGTCGCGGGCACATACTTGGCCACGTCGTGGCGGATAACTTCGCCCTTGTAATTCGGGTCAAGCACTTCCTTCTTCATCACTCCCTCGCGCACAGTTGCCATCTGAGGACGGTGCTCAGGGTTGACGATGGTAGCCACGATATTACCACCAAAAGCGGGACGAATCTGATAGAGCTGGTTCACATAGTGCTTCTTCTCCATCTCGCCGTTGGCATTCTTCACGTTCATGTCAAAGTCGCCAATCTCCAGCTCTGTGCAGTCGGCGGTAAGACCGCTGAACAGGGCAGAACTAACGCGCGGACCAAGGTCGCGACCAATGACGGTTGCTCCCATCAAGCATATCTGCGGCTTCTCCTCCTTGAAGAGATTAACCACCAGCGCGGTGTGGGGATTGGATGTGTAAGGGAACAAGCCCTCTGCATCAAACACGTGCACCTTGTCAACGCCGAAAGGCAACACCTGCTTCTCTACGCCGTCAAGCTTGCTGCCAGCGCAGATGCACTCCAGCTGCACGCCCAGGGTATTGGCCAATTTGCGGCCTTTGGTGAGGAGCTCCAAGCTGACATCAGCAACTGTCTGGCCCTCAATCTCGCAATATACAAATACGTTATTCATATCTTCTTAGCCAATAATCTTCTCGTTCAACAATTCCTGAATCAGGGTATCAATCTCTTCGTCGCTACCGTTCATGGTGCGGCTTTCCTTAGCCTTGAACACGATATTCTGCACCGACTTAACATTGGTAGGTGAGCCTGCCTTGCCAATCTGTGCAGGGTCGGCATCGATATCGGCAGCACCCCACTGGGTGATGTCGAGGTAAGGCTTCTTGGCAATCACAGAAGCGAGGACTTCGGCCTGCTCGGGAGTGCGCTCAGCGGCAGCAGTGGCATTCTTGTACTTCATTACGCGCTTGGCGTTGCGCGGACGACAAGGGGCGGCAGAGCCGTTGACTGTTACCACCAGTGGCAGAGGAGCCTCTACGGTCTCTACGCCACCGTCGATGTGACGCTTCACAACAATCTTTTTCTTCTCAGGGTCGAGGCTGATAATCTCCTCGGCATAGGTCACCTGAGTAAGGCCAAGCTTCTCGGCTATCTGAGGACCAACCTGAGCGGTGTCACCATCGATGGCCTGACGACCACCAAGGATGATATCATACTCGCCAATCTTCTTGATGGCCTGCGACAGCGTGTAGCTGGTGGCCAGAGTGTCGGCGCCACCCAATGGGCGGTCGGTAACAACGTAGCCCTGATCAGCTCCCCTGTAGAGAGCCTCGCGGATAACCTCGGCAGACTTGGGCAGACCCATCGTCAGCACCGAGATGGTAGAGCCGGGGAACTGCTCTTTGAGTCGCAGTGCCTGCTCAAGGGCGTTGAGGTCCTCGGGGTTGAATACTGCGGGCAGGGCAGCGCGATTAACGGTGCCCTCGGGAGTCATAGCATCGGGGCCCACATTGCGTGTGTCGGGCACCTGCTTGGCTAAGACAACAATTTTCAAACTCATAATTTTCTGGTATTTATAATTATAATGTCGTTACTTTGAAAGTGCAAAATTAAGAATACTTTTCCAAAACTAAGCATAAAAACTGCGGAAATTACACATTCGTGGTAGAATTTGTGCAATTTCCGCAACCCTAGTAAGCAAAATCAGATAGAAAACACATTAGTGTTTATTCCTCTCGTTCGCATCCTGCTCACGGATTTCCACACGGCGAATCTTGCCGCTGATAGTCTTGGGCAGTGCGTCCACAAAATCAATGATACGCGGATATTTATATGGGGCGGTAGTTCGCTTCACGTGTTCCTGCAATTCTTTTATCAGCTCGTCGCCAGCACGTTGCTTCCAGTCGGGGCGAAGCACGATAGTCGCCTTCACCACCATGCCACGAAACTCATCGGGCACACCGGTGATGGCACATTCCACCACCGCAGGATGACACATCAGGGCGCTCTCCACCTCGAAGGGCCCGATTCTGTAGCCGCTGCTCTTGATAACATCGTCTGTGCGTCCCACAAACCAATAGTAGCCGTCTTCGTCACGGTAGGCCACATCGCCTGTATGGTAGATGCCATCGTGCCATACCTGTTTGGTCAGTTCGGGGTCGCCGAAGTATTCGCGGAACAATCCGATAGGCTTGAAGGTTTGAGGATTGCATTTCTTTGCCCTCAACTCATTGCCCTTGATTTCTGTCCTCACGCATATCTCGCCATTCTCATTGTCGTCGCAAAGTGTGCCGTCGCGCCGCAGCAACACAATATCATACTGCGGATTAGGCAGTCCCATGCTGCCCGGCTTGGGCTTTACCCACGGCATAGTGCCGAGAGTCATGGTCGTCTCCGTCTGGCCGAAGCCCTCATGCAGTTCGAGGCCGGTGGCCGCCTTGAAGCGCTCAAACACCGACGGATTGAGTGCCTCGCCTGCCGTGGTGCACCACTCCAGCGAGCTGAGGTCGTAGCCTGCTATGTCTTCATGCACCAGATAGCGGTAAACAGTGGGCGGTGCACAGAACGAGGTAATCTTATATTTCTCTATCGCCTGCAGCAGTCGCTGTGCATGGAATCGTTCCTGATCGAGCACAAACACGGTGGCGCCCACAAACCATTGCCCGTAGAGCTTGCCCCACGCAGCCTTGCCC
>JAFZUB010000004.1 GCA_017618515.1 Bacteroidaceae bacterium | reverse complement strand
GGCCACGGCTTTACCGATAGAGCGTACACCCTCGGCGGTTAGTTCCTGCAGCGTCATCTTGCGTTGGAAACTGTCGAGGTTTAGTCCGCTGTAGGCACGAGCATATCCCTTGGTGGGTAGGGTGTGGTTGGTGCCGCTGGCGTAATCGCCTGCCGACTCACAACTGTAGTTGCCGAGGAAGATAGAGCCTGCGTGGACTATGCGGTCTGCCACGTTGCGGTAGTCGCGTGTGGCTATCACCAAATGCTCCGGGGTGTATGTGTTGGTAATGTCAATAGCATCGTTTATATCTCTCACTAGAATATAGAGCGAGTGGTCAAGGCTTTTCTGTGCCAGCTCCTTGCGTGGCAGGGCTAGGAGTTGTTTGTCAACCTCAGCCCTCACTTGCGCTATAGTGTCGGCGGAAGTGCTCACTAGCACCACCTGACTGTCAGCTCCATGCTCTGCCTGGCTGAGGAGGTCGGCGGCTACGAAGATGGGATTACAAGTCTCATCAGCCAACACTTCCACCTCACTGGGACCGGCGGGCATGTCGATGGCGACATCGCTGAGCGATACCATCTGCTTGGCGGCCGTGACATACTGATTGCCGGGGCCGAAAATCTTGTCAACCTTGGGGATGCTCTCAGTGCCGTAGGCCATGGCTGCGATGGCTTGCGAGCCACCTACCTTATATACTTTAGTCACTCCGGCAAGGCGTGCGGTAAACAATATGGCGGGGTTGACGCTGCCGTCTTTGCGCGGTGGGGTGCAGAGCACTATCTCCGAACATCCTGCTATCTTGGCGGGAGTGGCCAGCATGAGCACCGTAGAGAAGAGTGGGGCAGTGCCGCCCGGCACATAGAGTCCGACTTTCTCAATAGGCACAGCTCTCTGTTCGCATACCACCCCGGGGGCTGTCTCCACCTTGATGGGACTGAAACGCTGTGCTTCGTGGAAGGCGGCGATGTTCTTGTATGCCATTCGGATAGCCTCCTTCAGCTCAGGAGCTACCTGCTGCTCGGCTTCTGCAAATTCTCTCTCGCTCACGGCCAGTTCGCCGAGAGTCACATGGTCAAACTGCAGTTCCAACTCGCGCAGGGCTTTGTCACCTTCTGTCTTGACTTTATTTATCACTTCGCCCACAGTGGCAAAGAGACTGCTCACGTCAAACGATGGTCTCTTGAGGAGCTCAGCCCATGCCTCACGTTCCGGATATTCAATGTATCTCATATCACCATTTTCTCGATCGGCAGCACCAATATGCCCTGGGCGCCGTTGTCCTTGAGTTGTCCGATTATCTCCCAGAAGCGTTTGCGCTCCAGCACTGTGTGGATAGAGCACCACTGCTTGTCGGCCAATGGCATCACCGTAGGACTCTTGATGCCCGGCAACACGGCCAGTATGTCGTCAACTCTGTCAACGGGCACGTTCATCATCACATATTTTTTGTGCTCTGCCTCCTTAACGGCTTCCAGACGGAAGAGTAGCTCGTCAAGCGTGGCGCGCTTCTCCTCGCTCAGCTGAGGCGTGGCAATGAGCAGGGCTTCGCTCTGTACTACGGTCTCCACCTCCTTCAGATTGTTAGTGATGAGGGTGGAGCCGCTGCTTACTATGTCGAAGATAGCGTCGGCCAAGTCGATACCCGGGGCAATTTCCACCGAGCCTGTGATGACGTGGATATCGGCCGTCACGCCCTGCTCCTCGAGGTAGTGGCGCAGGATGTTGGGGTAGGAGGTGGCTATGGTCTTGCCCTCAAACCACTGCGGGCCGTTGTATTCCTTGCCCTTGGGTATGGCTAGTGACAGACGGCAACGGCTAAAGCCGAGCCGCTTCACCACATCGACTTTCTCGCCGCGCTCCAACAACTCGTTTTCGCCCACGATGCCGAGGTCGGCAACGCCTTGTGCCACAGTCTGCGGTATGTCGTCATCGCGTAGGTATAGTATCTCGATAGGAAAGTCGTTGGCGCGCACCAATAGTGAGCGTTCCGACTTGCGCACCTTGATGTCGGCCTCTGCTAGCAAGGCCATGGTGTCCTCATAGAGGCGTCCCTTTGATTGTACAGCAATTCTAAGCATAAT
Organism: Bacteroidaceae bacterium; assembly: GCA_017618515.1. The sequence goes on along the minus strand of JAFZUB010000004.1, from coordinate 5,138 downwards.
TTTAAATCAGTTGTGTGTTTTAACAAAAAAGGCTTGCCGTTTTTTGCGGTAAGTCTTCCTTGTTTTGCCTTAGTTTTGAGCACACAGCCATACTTACCGAATGGAGTTCATTTGGTCTCGTGATGACGGCTATGTGTTCCGGTATTGCGCATATCGGTTGCGAAATTACAAATTCTTTTCCATAAAGACCAAGAAATAGAGCAACTTTTTTAATATTCACGTCCTCTGGCTCTACAATCTGCCCATTTTTCACCCATTCTACGTACCTTTTTTATTATTAAGACGGAACGAGGAAAATTATGTGTTTTCTCTCTTTGACTTGTCAACTTTAGAAAAAACTTTGTCGATTATGTTGGCTGTATGGAATAAAAATCGTAACTTCGCCGATGTTTTTTTGAATCAGTAATCAGAATCATTATATTATGCCATTAAAGAACGGAAAGATTTCTCAGGTTATCGGCCCTGTCGTGGACGTATTTTTCGACACCGAGGGGCTTAAGCCCGAGGAGGTGCTCCCCAAAATTCATGATGCCCTCGAGATTGACAGGGGCGATGCAGGCAAGCTGGTGCTTGAGGTTCAGCAGCATATAGGCGAGGACACGGTTAGGACCGTGGCCATGGACTCTACCGACGGCCTGCAGCGCGGTATGGATGTTAAGCAGCTTGGCGCTCCTATCAGTATGCCTACTGGCGAACAGATAAAGGGGCGCTTGCTCAATGTTATAGGTGAGCCTATCGACGGCATGAAAGACTTTAGCCAGGCTGAGTCAGCGCCTATTCATCACCCTGCGCCTAAGTTCGACGAGCTAAAGACCACCAAGGAGGTGCTCACCACGGGCATCAAGGTCATCGACCTCCTGGAGCCCTATATCAAGGGCGGTAAGGTCGGACTCTTCGGCGGTGCCGGTGTGGGCAAGACGGTGCTTATCATGGAGCTCATCAACAATATCGCCAAGGGCCACGACGGTTTCTCTGTTATCGCCGGTGTTGGCGAGCGTACTCGTGAGGGCAACGATATGCTCCGCGAGATGATCGAGGCTGGCGTTATCAAGTATGGTAAGAAGTTTGAGCAACTGATGGAGGAGGGCAAATGGGACCTCTCCGCTGTTGACTACGACGAACTGGCCAAGAGCCAGGCCACCCTTGTGTATGGCCAGATGAATGAGCCTCCCGGTGCACGTGCTTCTGTGGCACTGTCAGGCCTTACCGTGGCAGAGTCCTTCCGCGATATGAGTGCCAAGACGGGCAAGGAGACCGATGTGCTGTTCTTCATCGACAATATCTTCCGTTTCACTCAGGCAGGTTCTGAGGTGTCGGCTCTGCTGGGCCGTATGCCGAGTGCCGTGGGTTACCAGCCTACGCTGGCCAGTGAGATGGGTGCCATGCAGGAGCGTATCACCTCCACCAAAAACGGCTCCATCACCTCTGTGCAGGCAGTGTATGTGCCGGCTGACGACCTCACCGACCCGGCTCCTGCCACTACCTTCTCTCACCTCGACGCCACCACGGTGCTCAGCCGTAAGATTACCGAACTCGGTATCTATCCCGCCGTTGACCCGCTGGCTTCGTCATCGCGTGCTCTCGATCCCAACATCGTGGGTAAGGACCACTATGACTGCGCCCAGAGGGTGAAGCAGATTCTCCAGAAATACAACGAGCTGCAAGACATCATCGCTATTCTCGGTATGGACGAGCTCTCCGATGAGGACAAGCTCACCGTAAACCGTGCCCGCCGTGTGCAGCGCTTCCTGAGCCAGCCGTTCACTGTGGCCAGCCAGTTTACCGGTCTCCCCGGTGTGATGGTTAGCCTGCAGGACTGCATCAAGGGCTTCAACATGATACTCGACGGCGAAGTGGACGACCTGCCCGAGCAGGCATTCCTCAACGTCGGCACCATCGAAGAGGCTATCGAGAAGGGCCGCAAGCTGCTCGAGGCTGCAAAGGGTGCAGCATAACTCCTAACTCCGAACTCCTAACTCCTCACTCCTAACTCCCCACTCTTGTGAATCTTACCATTGTAACTCCGGAAAAGATTGTGTATCAGGGCCAAGCCACGGGAGTGGCAGTGCCTGGCACAAAGGGCGCCTTTGAGGTGCTCGACAACCATGCGCCCATCATTTCCAGCCTCCAGGCAGGCATCATCACTGTGCGCACTGCCGATGGCGACCAGGAGTTTCCTATCCGTTCCGGATTCATAGAGGTGGCCCGTAACGAAGTGTCTATTTGTGCCGAGTGCGATTAAACTTTAGAAGTATATGGATAAAATAACAAAAGCCCGCAACAAATACATCTTCGGCATGATCATGATGATTGTGGCCGGGTATGCGTTGCTCACCTGCGCCAGTCTGCTGTTTAAGCTCACGTCCCACTTCCCCGTGATTGCGCTGGCAGTGGCGGCGGTACTCCTTATTATATATAATGTGTGCGCGATACTGGTGTATATCCGTATGATACGCACGGCAGAGAAGGGCCTGGTGCCGTTCTATCTTGCCAATAAGGTGGTGCGTATGATTTTCGCGCTGGCTCTCATCGTGGGCATAGCGCTGTTCACCAAGGCTGGCACCATCACCTTTGTGATATGCTTCTTCGTACTCTATCTCGGCACCATCATCTACGAGAGTGTGTTCTTTGTGCACATTGAAAAGAAACTGAATGATTTGTCTAAGAAATAATATTGCCCTGCTCTTTGTTGCACTGTCGATGGTGCTGCTCCCGTTCTCTGCTCATGTTGCCGAGGAAGGGGATGGCAAGATTGATGTGCAGAAGATAGTCATGGGTCATACCGGCGACTCTCACGAGTGGCACATCACCACCTGGGGAGGTCACCATATATCCATCCCGCTGCCTGTGATTTTTATCGCTAACGACGGCAGCTGGCACTGGTTCTCCTCCTCGCGTTTCCACGAGGCAGAGGGTGGGGTATATAATGGATTCTACATCCCCGCTGAGGGAGAGAACAGCGGAAAGATATGCGAGACCGTCAATGGACAGGAGACAAAAGTCAAACTCGATATCTCTTTGACAAAGAATGTGTTGCAGCTCTGGATTGTAGTGGCACTTATGCTACTTATCTTTATCGGCTGCGCTCGCTGGTATCGCAATAAGCAGCCCGACAGCGACGCCCCTAAGGGCTTCGTGGGCTTAATCGAGATGTTTGTCATGATGGTCAACGACGACATCATCAAGGCTTGCATCGGCGAGAAGCATTATCGTCGCTATGCGCCCTATCTGCTCACAGCGTTCTTCTTCATCTTCCTCAGCAACCTGATAGGCCTCGTGCCCATCTTCCCGGGCGGTGCTAACCTTACCGGCAACCGTGCCGTCACCATGGTGCTGGCGCTGTTTACCTTCTTAGCCATCAATCTCTTTGGCAATCGCGAGTATTGGCTCGACATCTTCTGGCCCAAGGTGCCAGTGTGGCTTAAGTGCCCCGTGCCCATGATGCCCATCATAGAGCTCTTCGGTATCTTCACCAAGCCCTTTGCGCTCATGGTCCGTCTGTTTGCCAATATCTTTGCTGGCCACGCCATCGTGCTGTCGCTCACATGCGTTATCTTCATCACCTGCCAGTTGGGTGCCGCCATTGGTGCGGGCCTGAGCACTGTGTCGGTGATAATGATGATATTTATGGACTGCCTCGAACTGCTGGTGGCATTCATCCAGGCTTATGTGTTCACCATGCTCAGCGCAGTCTTTATCGGACTCGCCCATCAGGAGGAGCATGAAGAACACGATCTGGCAATTGAGAAATAAATCGTAAACAAATAATTAACTTAAATTCTAAAAAACTATGTTGTCATTAATTATGTTGCAGGCTGCTGCCGCTAGCGTAGCTCAGATTGGCGCAGGTATTGGTGCAGGACTCACCGCCATCGGTGCAGGTCTTGGTATTGGTAAGATTGGTAGCAGCGCCATGGAGGCTATTGCTCGTCAGCCGGAAGCCAAGGGTGATATTCGTATGAATATGATTATCATCGCAGCTCTTGTTGAGGGTGTTGCCCTGTTTGCAGTTATCGTTTGTCTGCTCTGCCTCTTCATGTAGTTTAACTTTATGCCGTCGTTTCTAACTCCCGAACCGGGACTACTGATATGGATGCTCGTCGCATTCCTGGTAGTCTTTGTCCTGCTGGCGAAATTCGGATTCCCGATTATCACCGGCATGGTCGAGAAGCGCAAGCAGTTTATCGACGAGTCACTCACCAGTGCCCGTGAGGCTAACGAGAAGTTGGCCAACATCAAGGCCGAGTGTCAGACACTGCTGCAGGAGGCACAGGCACGGCAGTCGCAGATACTGAAGGAGGCCGCCCAGACCAGCAGCCAGATAGTTGCCGAGTCGAAGACCAAGGCACAGGAAGAGGCAGCCCGCATCATCGAGGATGCGCGTCGCCAGATTCAGGCCGAGACGGAGCGCGCCCAGCGCGACATCCGTGCTCAGGTGGCCGACCTCTCCATTCAGATTGCCGGCAAGATACTCTCTCGCGAGATGCAGAAAGAGGAAGAGCAAGAGAAGTGGATAGACCAAATCCTAAACCAAATTCCTAACTCCTAACTCGTAACTCCTAACTCCAAAGATGGACATCGGTATCGTTTCATCACGCTATGCCAAGGCATTGTTAAAATATGCCTCCGCTCATCAGCAGACCGGCTCTGTGTATGAGGGCGTCAAGGTGCTCAGAGACTCGTTTCTTCGTGTGCCTCGCCTCAAGACTGTCCTCGCTGACCCCATGCTCTCCGCAGAGAAGCAGTACCGTCTGCTTTACGTAGCCTCGGGTCAGAACGAGAGCAAGTGTCTGCAGGAGTTCTTCCGCCTCGTCATCAAGAATCGCCGTGTGGGCGTGATGCCGTTCATCGTCAACTCCTACATCGAGCTCTACCGCACTGAGCAAAATATCATCCAGTGTCGCCTCACCGTGCCGGCGCAGCTCAGCGACAAGACCATCGACCGCCTAAAGGCCGTCGTGGAGCGCAAGACACAGAAGACCGTCGATTTCGCACTTAATATCGATCCCTCCATCATCGGTGGTTTCATCATCGAGTACGACTCGCAGTGCCTCGACGCCAGCGTAGCCGCCCAGTTGCGGCAGTTGCGCAAACAGATAGTATAGAATTGTGCATTAATTAATTTGTACATAAATTGT
>JAFZUB010000031.1 GCA_017618515.1 Bacteroidaceae bacterium | reverse complement strand
AGTGTCAGCAAGGAAGACACCACCATCCTTGGCATCCCCGCCATCGATGCCCGCCGTTTCGCCCGCTGCACCGCCGTCTTCCGCAACCTCCCCGACCTCGCCGCCGAGGTACAGCAACTCAAGCGCGAGCTCGCAGAATTGAAGAAAGAAAAATAAAATTTCAAATCTCAAATACTCTCAACCCCTCATCGTGTCCAAGCAACATACCCTCAAGAGCCCCTTCACCGTGTCAGGCAAAGGCCTGCACACCGGCATCGTCACCACCGCCACCTTCAACCCCGCCCCTGAGAACACCGGCTACCGTTTCCAGCGCACCGACCTCGAGGGCCAGCCCATCATCGAAGGCATCGCCGAGAACGTGACCGAGACCACCCGCAGCACCGTCCTCCAGAAGGGCGATGCCCGCGTAGGCACCGTAGAGCACGCCCTCGCCGCCCTCTACGGCATGGGCGTTGACAACTGCCTCATCTGCGTTGACGGCCCCGAGATGCCCATCCTCGAAGGCAGCGCCATGACCTATGTCAACCATATCCAGGAGGTAGGGCGCGTGGAGCAGCAAGCCAACCGCGACTACTACGTCATAAAGAAAAAGATAGAGGTGCGCAACGATGCCAACGAAGCATCCATCGTGCTGCTGCCCGATGAGAAGTTCAGCCTCACCGCCATGATCAGCTATCAGAGCGACTGGTTCTCCAGCCAGTTCGCCACCGTGGAGGACGTCAACGACTTCCCCACCGAGATAGCCGGAGCCCGCACCTTCGTCTTCGTGCGCGAGATAGAGCCCCTCATCAACGCGGGCCTCATCAAGGGCGGCGACCTCGACAACGCCATCGTCATCTATGAGAACCAGATATCGCAGGAGCGTCTCGACCGCCTCGCCGACACCATCAACGTGGAGCACCAGGACGCCACCAAGCTCGGCTTCCTCAATACCAAGCCCCTCGTGTGGAAAAACGAGCCCGCACGCCATAAGCTCCTCGACATCATCGGCGACATGGCCCTCATAGGGCGCCCCATCAAGGGCCGCATTATCGCCACCCGCCCGGGCCACACCATAAACAATAAGTTCGCCCGCGAGATGCGCCGCGAGATACGTGCCCACGAAGTGCAGGCACCCTCCTACGACTGCAACGACGCACCGCTGATGGATGTCAACCGCATCCGCGAGCTGCTCCCCCACCGCTATCCCATGCAGCTCGTCGATAAGATAATCGAGATAGGCAGCAACTACATCGTTGGCGTCAAAAACGTCACCAGTAACGAGCCCTTCTTCCAGGGTCACTTCCCCCAGGAGCCCGTCATGCCCGGCGTGCTGCAGATAGAAGCCATGGCACAGGCCGGCGGCCTCCTCGTGCTCAGCGGCCTCGACGAGCCCGAGAAGTGGAGCACCTACTTCATGCGCATCGACAATGTCAAATTCCGCCAGAAGGTAGTGCCCGGCGACACCCTCATCTTCAAGGTAGAGCTGCTTGCCCCCGTGCGCCACGGCATCTCCTCCATGCGCGGTTACATCTTCGTGGGAGAGAAAGTCGTCAGCGAGTGCACCTTCACAGCCCAGATCATCAAGAACAAGTAAACCCTTTCCTTATATACAACACACCCCCGAAAGTTGCAAAACTCTCAGGGGGTGCTTTGTATTTTTAGAGGAAAATCTTCCCTCATCAATCAGCCTTCTTCCCAAATTCTGCCTGCGCCTCGCGGAGCATCCTCGGAATGTCTTCTTCTGTGATAAGGCTGTCCTTCAGCCATTGCTCCACGCCGTCATTAGTCTCGTCAAGACTCTTTTGAAGGTATTTCTTGTAAATAGGGTCAATGCCTTGCTTCTCGAAGTCCTCTTCGCTTGCCACAACAACCATACGATGTTCCACTATCTCAGTGACACCAGGAGCCATGGCAAAATCACGCAGCTGCTCCTTGAGCGCCAACTGTTCTGGTGTAGCCAGACTGTCAGCCACCGCCAGCACACTCTCCTCAAAGGTCTGAGGATGACGCCAGCCTTCCGTACCGTTCTTTGCACATCCGGCAAACAACATGCCGACAACCACCAGCAATGGAGCCGCAATAATCATTGTCTTAATTTTCATTTTGTATATGTTTACAGGTTAATGTTTACGGGGACAAAGTTACGAAAAAAAATCACATACACGGCAAAATAGGCAAAAAAGTAGTTGTTTTGAGATTGTAAGCAGCTCGCAAAAATTAAAGCCGTGCTCGTGAAAACTAAAGCCGAGCGCATGAAATCTAAAGCCGCTCTCGTGAAAATGAGCACGGACTTAGATTTTTTAAGAGTGGGCTTTTGCATATCGCAGAGTGGACTTTTTTCTGCGCAGAGTGGGGTTATTTTTTCTAAGAGCGGACTCCGCTAAAAATGCGACGAGATTACGCTTTTTAGATGGCAGATGGGAGATAGGCGCTGTCCGATGCAGGAGATTTTATGGCCGAAGAAGGAATATTATTGAATTTTTGATGCTTGGAATTTGAAATTTAGACAAAACGTGGGGGTATTTCATTTTATTTTTCTAACTTTGCGGACACTACAATTTTTTATAAGAATGAATAATATCAGTCCTTTGGCTTTTATCGACCCGGCTGCCAAGATTGGCGACGGATGTGAGATAGGCCCCTTCTGCTTTATCGACAAAAATGTGGTTATCGGCGATAACAACAAGCTGATGAACAGCGTGACCGTGCTCAGCGGCGCTCGCATCGGCAACGGTAACATCTTCTTCCCCGGCGCAGTGATTAGCGCCATTCCGCAGGACCTCAAGTTCCGCGGCGAGAACACTACAGCCGAGATTGGCGATAACAACAAGATACGCGAGAACGTGACCATCAACCGCGGCACCAACGCCAAGAAACGCACCATCGTGGGCAATGACAACCTGCTGATGGAGGGCGTCCACGTGGCGCACGACGCTATCGTGGGCGACAACTGTATCATCGGCAACAGCACCAAGATTGCCGGTGAGGTGATAGTGGATGACTTCGCCGTGATTAGCGCCAGCGTGCTCATCCACCAGTTCTGCCGCGTGGGCAGCTACGCAATGCTCGGCGGCGGCACTCGCACCAGCCAGGACATTCCGCCATACTCCACCGTGGCACGAGAGCCCGCCACCTACTGCGGCCTCAACCTCATAGGCCTCCGCCGACATAAGTTTACTGCACAGCGCATAGAGGACATCCACGAGGTGTATCGCATCATCTACAACCGCGCCTTCACAATGGACGAGCGCATCGCACAGATTCGCGCACAGTTCCCCGACAACCCCGACGTAGACTATATCCTGCACTTCGTGCAGTCCTCGAAGAGGGGAATAGTGTATTAATATTGAGGATTATAAGTAACGAAAACGATAACGAAAACGAAGACACATCTTACATCTGGCATCTGACATCTCTTGCCTCTTGACTCTAAACTCTCGACAATAAAAATTTGAATACTATATGCTATACAAGATTGCCCTTATATGCGACGAGGTCGCTGATTTCTTTCGCGAGATAACTATCGATGCTGATGCTTCGTTTCTGGACCTCAGCAACGCGATATTGGAGTCGTGCGGATATGACGACAGCCAGATAACAAGTTTCTTCATCTGCTCCGACACATGGGACAAGCAGCAGCAGATAGTGCGCGAGGATATGGGCACCTCCGCCGAGGACGAGGATGTGTATCTGATGGCCTCCACCCCACTGCGCGAGTTGCTGGAGGACGAAGAGCAGAAAATGATCTATATCTTCGATCCCGCTAACGACCGTATCTTCTACCTCGAACTGACGGAGATAGTGACGGGCAAGACGATGAACAAGGCCGAGTGCTCCATTTCGCGCGGCAAGGCTCCGCAGCAGCTCAAGGGCTTCGACCTGGACTTCAACACGCTGGGCGGCGACAGTACCGACCTGGACCTCGACCTCGACGACTTCGGCACCGAGGGTTACAACGATGACGAGTTCGACCCCGAGGCGTTTGGGATTGATGGAGAATAAACTCTTTGTCCTCCTCGGCCCTACGGGTGTAGGGAAGACGGAGACGGCGCTGCGCATAGCCGAGATGCTGGGCACGCCTATCATCAACGCTGACTCACGACAGATTTATAAGGATATTCCTATTGGCACTGCCGCACCTACTGCCGAACAGATGCAGAGGGTGCGGCATTACTTTGTGGGTATGCTGGCGCTCGACGAGTACTATAGCGCGGCGGAGTATGAGCGGCAGGTGTGGGAGCTGCTGCCTACACTCTACGAGACGAAGCCGTATGCCCTGCTCACGGGCGGCAGCATGCTGTATATCGACGCGGTCTGCCACGGCATAGACGACATACCGACGGTGGAGGACGAGACACGCACCATGATGCGCCAACGCCTGAAGGACGAGGGGCTGGAGCGTCTCTGCGCTGAGTTGCGGTTGCTCGACCCCACCTACTACGCCCAAGCTGACCTACGCAACACGCAGCGCATAGTTCATGCCCTGGAGATTTGCTACCAGACGGGGAAGCCGCTCTCTTCGTTTTGGAAGAAAGAGTCAAGAGGCGAGAATCGGGAGTCGGGAGTCAACCTTGTCAAGATTGGTCTCTACCGTGAGAGGGAAGATTTGTTTGACCGCATCAACCGCAGGACGCTGCAGATGCTCAAAGACGGATTTGAAGAAGAGGCGCGCAATGTGTATCCGCTGCGCCACCTCAACAGTCTAAACACTGTGGGCTACAAGGAGATGTTTCACTACATCAACGGCGAATGGACGCTGGAGCAGGCGGTGGAGAAGATTCAGCGCAACACGAGGGTGTATGCCAAAAAGCAGATGACGTGGTTTAAGCGTGACGAAGACATCCACTGGTTCCACGCCAACGAGACAGACAAAGTGCTGGAGTACGTAAAAGTATTACTAAAATGATTGAAGGACACGGCGACGACGCATATAGATACGATGGCATAGAGAGCGACTGCTCTTCAAACATCTGTTGCCCCAAGGATGAAAGCCAGCGAGCCATTTTGGAGCACCTCTCCCATTTGCCCAACCTGCTCAGCCACTATCCCGAGCCCGAGGCATGGACGCTGGAGCGGATGATAGCGGAGCGCCACGGTATAGACCCTCGCTGCGTCATCGTCACCAGCGGAGCCACCGATGCGATCTACCTCGTGGCACAAGCGCTGCACTACACATCGGTTATCCCTGCCCCCACCTTCCGCGAATACGAAGATGCATGCAGGATGGTTGAGAGTCGAGAGTCGAGAGTCAAGAGTCGAGAGTCTCTGCTCTGGCTGTGCAATCCCAACAACCCTACGGGCGAAGTGCTACGGGCAGGAGACATAGAAAGACTCTTGTGCGACTATGACATCGTTGTCATCGACCAGTCGTATGAACGATATACCTCCGTGCCTATGATGACTCACAAGAGTGCGGTGCGCCATCGCCGCGTGGTGCAGATACACTCCATGACCAAAGACTACGCTGTGCCAGGTCTGCGCCTCGGCTATATCGTGGCTGCGCCTCGGCTGGCCAATAGTCTGCGGCGTCATCTGCGGCCATGGGCAGTGTCGGCATTGGCTGTCGAGGCAGGCAAATATCTGCTGCAACACGACGAGCT
>JAFZUB010000030.1 GCA_017618515.1 Bacteroidaceae bacterium | reverse complement strand
ATATCATTAAACCCTGCCAAGCTGAAGGGTAGCAATAACGACTTTGAGTTTAACCTCAACTACTACTCCAATCGTTTCTGTGTGGATGCTAGCTACCAGATATCGAAGACGATGGCTGGCGATGTGTCGAATGAAGAGACGTCGGGCCATATAGACCGTGGGGTGCTGAAGACCAAGCTTCTCAATGTGACAGGATACTATGTGTTCAACCATAAGCGTTTTTCTTTCCCTGCCGCTTTCAGCCAGACCTATATCCAGAAACGCTCGGCGGGCTCTTGGATGGTGGGCTTCTCCTATCAGGGTGGAACACTCAAAACTACTGACGAGGCCGACGAAGATTTTCCCGATGTGCATTTCCATGTGGGCCATTTCGGCATAGGCGGTGGCTACGGTTACAATCTGGTGCTCCACCGCAAGTGGCTGCTTCACCTCTCGACTATGCCTACAATAGTGGTGGGCGATTATAACAACATCACCTACGATGGAGAGAAACGCAAGGTGCACGGCAAGTTCCCCGAGCTGATACTCAATCAGCGTGCTGCTGCAGTATATAATATGGGCGCCAATAAATTTGCGGGCATGTCGTTTAATATCAGCAACTTTGTCCTTGGCTACGGTCACAACCGCACTTACCAGGCTAAATGGATTGCGCGCGCTTTCTTTGGCATAAGGCTGTAGCGGACTAATAAGAGAAATATTATATCTTATATAATTATGAAAACAAAAAACTTAATTCTTTCACTGCTGGGCATCATGCTTTGCACCGGCAGCTATGCTAAAATCGTGATGGATGATCCCATCGTCAACATGAACAGTTACATCTGTTTTGTGGGCACTAACGAGGCTAATAACTATAAGTACACGCTCGACACCTACGAGTGGGCCGACAACGGGCCGCAGTTCCAGCTGACCATCGAGGCGCTGGATGCCACCAACCCTGCTGCGTTTACCACTGACGATCTCAACGACGAGAACTACTGGGAACCGTTGTTCCGCAAATACACCAAGCAGCTTGCAGGCACAGAGATGGAGGCTTATGACAATATCAAGCACATCTATATCAAGAATGTAGCCATGCTGCCTAGCCAGTTCAACGCTTATAAGGAATTCAAGATAGTCAGCATCGAGTCTGACGGCGACTACACCATACCCGACGGCTGTTTTGCTAACGACACGAAACTGAAGACCCTCGAATGCAAAGTGAACGGCTCTCTCACCCTCGGCAGTAATGTTGTCAACCCCAACCCTGCTTTTGTTGTGACTTGCACTTCGGCTAGCGCCATACAGACGTGGAGCCAGTATAAGACCGAAAACAATTGCGCCTACACCATTGCTGGTAGCGGCGGTGGCATTGTGCTGGAAGAGCCAGTTATCACTGACGGCTACATCTGCTTTGTAGGCGTGAACGCCATCAATAACTATAAGTACACGCTCAATACCTATGAGTGGGCCGACCACGGGCCGCAGTTCCAACTTATAATTGAGGCTCTGGATAACAGCAGGCCTGCTGCCATTACGACTGACGACCTCAACGACGAAAATTATTGGGAACCGCTCTTCCGCAAATACACCAAGCAGCTTGCCGGCGAAGAGATGGAGGCCAAGGAAAATATAAAAGAGCTGTATGTCAAGGATGTGACCCTGCTGCCCAACCAGTTCGCTAATTATGAGTATCTCCACACCATAGGCATAGAGGCTGTCGGGGACTATACTTTGCCCAGCGGAGTATTCAGCGGTGTGAGCCGTCTGGATAACCTCGAATGTAGTGTCGTGGGCAACCTCACGCTCGGCGAGAATATTGTCAACCCCAAGCTCACCTTCACCGTAAACTGTTCCAACGATACGAGCAAGGAGGTTTGGCAGCAGTACAAAGATAAGAATGGCTGCAACTATATCATCGGCGGCAACAGCGGCGATGGGCTCCGTATCAACGAAGTGTCGGTCAGTATTTCCGTAAATGGATACGGCATCACGCTTCCTCTGTCAGATAGCGGTGGTACTCTGGAGAATCTCAAAGGCATTGCCGAGGCTTACTTCAATGGCTTCACGGCTAAGACAAGCGGCGACGTCACAGAGCTGCTGGTTGACTACTGCATCTGCCCCGATGGCGTCGTTCCTTCCTCTGAAATGTGGAATAATATCAGTGCCAATCAAACAGGTGACGGCGAATGGGGGATTGACAATATGAATCTCGACCTTGTTGATGGTCTAAACTCCAAGAGCGCCTATACTCTCTTATTCTCCTTCCGTACTAATGACGACGAGAATGGACGTGCCACTTATCCCAGCGACGGCAGCCAGTTCAGACTCGACTTCACCACTGGTGAGATAACGGGTATCACCCCGATGGCCAATACCCAATGTTCAGATGCTCAATCAATCTACGATTTGCAGGGCCACCGTGTGTCTTCCCCCTTTAGGGGGATAAGAGGGGGTCTCCCCAAAGGCATCTATATCCGTGGTGGCAAGAAGATTGCAGTGAAATAAAAAGGAAGTTGCTATTTAGTTCAGCATGATGCCCTCGGCCTTCACTTCGTGGCCGAGGAAACGAACGGCTGTGGCGTTGAATTTCTCGGGGTTCTCTGTCGTCAGACAGTGCAACTGTCCGCTAGTGGTGATGTGCTGCTCCATGTCGCGATGATTGGCCAGATAGTCGTGCAGACTCTGCGCCACATATTGCCCCTGCGAGATAATGCTGACGCCTTGGGGGGTGTACTTGCGTATCTTGTCCATTAGCAATGGATAGTGAGTGCACGCAAGGATGAGGGTGTCAATCTGTGGGTCTTTCTCCAATATCTGATTGATACGCTTCTCAACAAAATAGTCGGCGCCCAGAGAGTCGAACTCGAAATTCTCTACCAGCGGTACCCACATCGGGCAGTCTTGCCCCGTCACTGTGATGTCGGGGTGGAGTTTCTGTATCTCAATGTCGTAGGAGTGGGAGAGGATAGTGCCTGTTGTGGCGAGAATACCTACGTGGCGACTCTTGGTGATGGAGCCGACCACCTCTGCCGTGGGGCGTATAACTCCTAGCACT
>JAFZUB010000029.1 GCA_017618515.1 Bacteroidaceae bacterium | reverse complement strand
TACAGGCGTAGGCAGATAAAGAAAAAGCCCCAGCAACGCTGAGGCTTTTCTCTTGTTATTTCAATCCCGGCCAGGTGCCGCGGATGGGTTTGCATTGGGTGTAGAGCGAGGGGCAGTTGAAGACTTGGTGCAGCTCGGAGTCGGGCTGCTTGATGATCTCTACGCTGCGCTGGTTGGTGTCCCAGCCCTTGCCCATGATATAGATGTAGAGCACTGTGCCCTGACCCATGAACGTGAGCTCCTGATGCTTGTTGACGCTGGCCTTCATCTCAACGGTGTAAGGCGTCTGGGGCGTATAGCCATTCTCGGGGGTGGCGCCCTTGAGTACGGCGGCAGGGAGATAGCGCTGATGGTAACCATCGTTGGCTGGCGCATATTTGGACGTGCCAAACTTCTGGTTGAGCTGCGACACGACGCTGTTCACGTTAGAGGGGTAGCATATCAGCTCGATGCAGCGCTTGCCCTCGTCGCGATCGCGACCGTAAATCTCCATCGCCATGGGCATCATGGCGGCTGTGCCGTGAGGCGTCTTGCCCAGGAATTGGGTATAGAGTGCCTCGAACTCCTCATAGTTCTGGGGCACATTGGTAAACGTTACCACGCCGGTGGCCTTGGGGCTATACGACTGGGCTGTAAAATTGCCCTTCATCGTAAACTGATGGCTGCCGTAACTCCACGAGGTCTGTGCCTTGGCGCCCACGGCGAGCATCATGCACACGGCTAATAGTATCTGCTTCATCTCTGAACGGATGGCTTATTTGCGGATGAGGGTTGAGCCGAGCTTGCCGAGCTGGATGGCGTAAACGCCCTTCTGCAATCCGGCTGTGCTGAACGAACCGCCCTGAACGGTGGTCTCGCGAACCGTTACGCCCTGCAGATTGTAGACAGTGACGGGGGTGCCATTCTCAGCACCATCGGCGTAAACCACATCGCCTGCCACGCGGAAGGTGACGTTCTCAGGCTGATTCTTGCTCAGTGTGGGGATGTTGGTCTCCGCATCGAGCACGTAGAGCAGACCCTTATAGGCATTGATCTTACCAGCGCCGAAACGCTCAGGAGTTGCCTCGGTATAGCTGTCGGTATCGCAGGCGTGGGCCACGATGTCCTTGATGTCGCGACTGGTGAGCACCTTGCCCTTGTCGAGAGCGGCCTGAGCCCAGAGGGCCATGATGCCTGCTGCAGCTGGTGTGGACATCGAAGTGCCACTCATGGTGCCAAAGAAGTAATCGCGCTTATCCTTCTGGCCTACGAACTGATCCTTATAACCCTTGCGCTCGTAGATGGACATGGTCTCGAGAGAGGGATCGAAGCTGTTGAGGGCTGCGATGATGTTGCAGCCGGGGGTGCAGCCATCGGGGTGCTTATGACCAGCGAGGTCGGTGCCGTAGCTGCTGAAAGAGGCGATGCGGCCTTTCTTCATAGAGGAAGAAGAAGCGGATTTGCCTTCCTTCTTAACCTTATCGTTGGCGCACCATGCACCGATGCTGACGGGCTCGCCCGAGCAGTTGAAGTCGCCCACGGATACGCTGCCGTCGCCATCAACCCATGTGCCATCGGAGCGTACGGCTGCAACGTTGAATCCCAGATCGGCCCAAGCGTGGAGGTCGGTAGCCTCGTCAGGAATGAGGTAGAGGTTGAAGC
The DNA here is from genome assembly GCA_017618515.1 of Bacteroidaceae bacterium. The sequence goes on along the minus strand of JAFZUB010000029.1, from coordinate 1,483 downwards.
CCCAGTTGCCCTTTTGGGCCCATTCGGTGCCACTCAAAGATACATACACATTCGAGTAGACGAAGGAGGCTTTCTCGTTTTTCATAGCCTCGTTCTGATAGCAGAATATCTGCACAGAGCCGCCCATGATATAATTCTTGAATTCAGCCTTGGCAGCAGCCTCTTCCTCGTTTTCGAATGTCTGAGTGTCGTCGTCGAAGTCGAAGTAGAGGCCATTGCCGAATTTGGTGCTGCTATCGCTATTGAAGGTGATGGGGACGCGATAGTACTCCTTCTTGTCGTCGAGGTTGATGATACCCACCTCCATCTTCACGTTCTTATCGGTCTTCAGTCCGCCCCAACAGTAGTTGTCGGTGTAGCCTGTGTAGGGTATGAGGCGCAGGGTGTCCTTGGCAGCGACCTTCTCATGGAGATAGGTCTTGTAACCACCCTCGTTACTGGTGCAGAGCGAGAGTGCCACTCCGTCATCCTTGCAGAATGATCCCAGATAGTAGGCTGTGGGGCTCCAGCCATCGTGCCATCCCATGTGTGAGTTCATACTGAGGCTTACCACGAGGGGCTTGCCGGCCAGATAAGCCTCCCATTCCAGGAAGTAGAGGGCTTCTACGAAATCCCAACCTTCGTACTCGCTATCGGAGTGATAAATGTTGCAGAGCAGGAGATCGGCTTCGGGGGCGATACCACCGAGGGGCGCATCGCTAAGGCCCTTAACATCGCTGATGTGGCTACCGGCAGCGATGCTGGCGCAATGCACGCCATGAGAGCCGTCGACATCCTTCACCTTCAGCGTGTCGAGGATATCCTCTGCCTTTGTATAGGCCGAACCGGAGAGTTCCATGGTTTCGCCACTGTCGAAGGTGATGGTGATCTTCTCGCCACCAAACTTGCTGTCGCCTACCTGATAGAAGCCCTTGATGCGCAGGTTGCCGTCCTTGTCCTTAAACATGGGGTGGGTCACATCGAAGCCAGCGTCGATGACACCTACCATGACGCCCTTACCTGTATAGGCCTGAGGCAGTTTGGCGCCAGACCCGTCGATGACCTCGTCGGCCTGAGTGACCTTACGGGTGGTGTCGGTTTTCTTAGAAATCTTCGGGGGCATGCTGACGATGGCAACACCCTCTACATTGGCAAGTGATTCGAGCTTGGAGTAGGGCACTTCGATAGCCATGAACTGGCCCTTCTTCACTCTCACCAGAGCACCGGCAGCCTTCAGGCCTTCGGCCACCTCGCTAGTGTTAGCGTCGTTCTGGCAGGTTACGAACAGTTTCATGCGAGCATTTTCGTTGACTACCTCGCCACGCGTACGGGCCAGAGCCATTTTGCGTTCATGCTGATGCTTGGCTATCTTAGCCAGCGGATCGATGAATCCCTGCGCACTGACTGAGAGGGCGCAAGATGCGAATAATGCAAGTAAAAGTTTTCTCATATGCGATAGTTTTTATTGATTAATATATGCGTTATTGACGTCGGCGGAACTCAG
>JAFZUB010000003.1 GCA_017618515.1 Bacteroidaceae bacterium | reverse complement strand
TGAGCGCATATATAAAGACCCGGAGTACGAGAACGCCAAAACCACCGACGAAGCATGCGAGCATATCGACGAGCGCCTGACGCCGTGGTACCCTAAGATGGTGCGCGAGGTGACCAAGGACGACATACTTAAGCTGCTGGAGATAAAGATGAAGCGCATACTGCGATTCAACAAAGACAAGGCAGCGGAGCAGATACTCAAGCTGCAGGCCGAGATACGCAAGATAGACCGCGACCTGAAGAACCTGTAGCAGGTGACCATCAACTGGTTCCTCAACCTGAAGGCGAAGTATGGCGAGCAGTATCCGAGGCACACGCAGATAGCAGCCTTCGACCAGATAGTGGCGCAGAAGGTGACAGAGCAAAACCAGAAGCTCTACGTGAACCGCGAAGAGGGATTCATCGGCACGGCGCTGAAGAAGGACGAGCTGGTGAGCGCATGCTCCGACCTGGATGACGTGATACTGTTCTATCGCGACGGCACATACAAAGTGACACGTGTGCCCGACAAGTTGTTTGTGGGCGAGACGGAGCGCAGCAAGGCCGAGGGTAAAAAGGCCGAGATAATGCACGTGGCGGTGTTCAAGAAGAACGACAAGCGAACGATATACAATGTGATATACCGCGACGGCAAGAGGGGAGCCTACTTGATGAAGCGTTTCTTCGTGAGCGGCATAACCAGAGACCGCGAATACGATGTGACACAGGGCACGCCGGGCAGCCGGGTGGTGTACTTCACAAGCAATCCCAACGGCGAGGCGGAGGTGGTACACATTACGCTGAAGGCCGACAACAAGATTAAGAAGTTGACGTTTGACATCGACTTTGCTGACCTGGCCATCAAGGGGCGCATTACGAAGGGCAATACGGTGACAAAGAACACCATACACCGTATCAACCTCAAGAGCCACGGCGTGAGCACGCTGGGCGGCAGGAAGGTGTGGTTTGACAATGCCGTGCGCCGTCTCAACTACGACGAGCGCGGTCATCTGCTGGGCGAGTTTGGCGGCACAGACCGAGTGCTGGTGATACTGAAGACGGGCGAGTACTACGCCACCGACACGGACATCAACAATCACTACGAGGACAATATCGCCTATATCGGCAAGTATCGTAGTGGAGTGGTGTGGACGGCGATATACAGCAGTCCCGACACTGACGGCCGGCCGTATGTGAAACGCTTCCAGTTGGAGCCGTCGGTGAGGAGGCAGAACTTTATTAATGACGAGGGTGACGGCCAGATGCTGCTGCTGAGCAGAGCGGCGCATCCGCACGTCAAGGTGATATTCGGTGGCAGCAGCACCTTCCGCGAACCGATAGAGGTGGATCTGGAGGAGTTTATCGCCGTGAAGGGCGTGAAGGCCCGCGGCAAGCGCCTGACCAACTATGAGGTGGCGGAGATAGAGGAAGAGATTAACGAAAACGAAATCGAGAACGAGATAGAAGACGAAAACACCCCTCCGTCGCAAGACGACACATCGCTCAGTGAGGAACCCACATATAACTCCTCAGAGGAGCCTCCCTCAGAGGAGGAGCAGACGGAGCCTGTAGATAAGACGGAGGACGAGTTGCGCGACGAAATGAACGGACAGCTGAGGCTGTTCTAGCTATTGAACATTGAGGATTGAGAATTGGAAAATATTGTTGTTGATGCTTGCGCCAATGCTTACTGTCATGGCGCAGGAGAGGGAGTCTGCAACGATGTTTGGCCTCAGTGGGGTGAGCCAGTGGGACACCTATCTGTCAAACGAGCGATATCATGGCGGCGGGCTGACGGTGGCGTCGCAGATAAGCAGGCCGACGCACTGGATGCAGCGCAGGCTGTATGTGCAGCACCTGACGCAGGGCAACCTGGCGATTGCCGAACCGCGCTCCGACAAGCACAAGACTATCAATGGTTTCTTCCACTGGCAGGTGGGGTGGATGTATCAGATAATAGAGAATAGAGAAGAGAGAATAGCCAAGAAGTGGGAAGTGAATGTGGGAGGAGGACTGCAGACTCGGCTGGGGTTTGTGTACAACACGTTGGGGGGCAACAACCCCGCGTCGGCGCGAGCGGCAGTTAACTTGATTGCGATGGGGCAGGTGCGCCGCCACTTCGAGTTGTGGCGAAAGCCTTTTGTGGCCACGCTGCAGGCCGATGTGCCGCTGACGGGACTGTTCTTCACCCCCGACTACGGACAGTCGTACTACGAGATATTTTCGCTCGGACATTATCGCCACAATGTGCAGATGGTCAATCCGTTTCGTGCTTTCCAGACAAATGTGATGCTGACGCTCGACTGCAGGCTGAAGGCCCGCACGGCACTGCGCGTAGGATACCAGGGACAGTTTATGCAGTCGTATGCCAACGGGCTGAAGACGCAGGACTTCTATAATAACGTGCTCATCGGCTTTGTACGCTATATGTAAACGAATATGCTGAAGAAACTACACCTTATTATTATAATATGTATGGCGGCAGTGCTCGGGAGTTGCGTGACCGAGGACGAGTTCAGCAACACGCCGCAGGGCAACTTCGATGCCATGTGGGAGATAGTTGACGAGCACTACTGCTTCTTCGGCGAAAAAGCGGAGGAGTACGGGCTGGATTGGAACGAGTGCCGCAACAGGTATAGCAAGATGCTGCTGCCCAAGATGACAGGCGAGCAGCTGTTTGAGGTGTGCGGCAAGATGCTCGACGAGCTGCGCGACGGCCACGTGAATCTGGTGGCGCCGTTCAACACCGCCCGCTACTGGGACTGGCACGAGAACTATCCCGTCAACTTCAGCGACTCGCTGCAGAGAGTGTATCTCGGTACCGACTACCGACTGACGTGCGGAATGAAATACTGCATACTGCCCGACAATATAGGCTACCTCTACGTGCCGTCGTTTGATGGCAGCGTGGGGAGCGGCAATCTGGACGCCATCTTCACCTACCTACGGCTGTGCGACGGACTGATAGTGGATTTGCGCAACAACGAAGGCGGACTGCTGACGATGGCGCAAGACCTCGCGGCAAGCTTTATCAATGAGAAGACAACGGTGGGGTATATAGCCCATAAGACGGGCAAGGCTCATGATGCTTTCTCTGCACCTGAGCCTGTGAAGCTGACGCCCTCGGAGGGGATGCGATGGCAGAAGGGGGTATGCGTGCTCACCAATCGCCGCACATACAGTGCTGCCAATTCCTTTGTGATGTATATGAAAGACCTGCCCAATGTGACTGTGGTGGGTGATCGCACGGGAGGCGGAGCAGGCATGCCCTACAACAACGAACTGCCCAATGGATGGAAGGTGCGCTTTTCGGCATGCCCTACGTATGACGTTCACATGAAGAGCACGGAGGGCGGCATCGAGCCTGACCAGCACGTGGATATGCTCGCCACGGACTTTGCCAAGGGCGAGGATACAATTATTGAGATGGCGCGGAAAGAATTGAAAGATTGAAAAGGATTACTGGCGATGCCAGAAGGAACGTGTGAAGGGGAGTAGGATAGCAAAGATTTCGAGACGACCGGCAAGCATGAGGAAGGAGCAGATAATCTTGGCACCTTCCGGCAGATTGGCGAGACCTTGCGACGGACCGTAGGTGTGGCCGAAGTTGGTGCCGATATTGCTTATGCAGTCGAGCGAGAGGGCACAGCTGTCATAGCCTGGCACACCGGTCACCATCAGTGCGCCGGCACCAATAACTATCAGGAAGAGAAACCAGAATAGCAGCGACATCACATTGTGCTCAGCGGAGGAGTTGATAGGCGCCTTGTTGATCTGCACGGGGATGATGGCGTTGGGGTGGAGGATACGCTTAAACTGTATGCGTGTGGTCTTGATGATGATAAGCATGCGGATGCTCTTGAAACCGCCCGAGGTGGAGCCAGAGTTGCCACCGACAAACATCAGGAAGATGAGTAGCATGCAGGTGGGGCGGAACCACTGTTGATAGTCATCGGTGACAAAGCCGCTGGTGGTGCTGATGGAGATACAGTTGAAGAGTGAGGTGCGGATGGAGCGCTCGATGTCATAGCCGCTGTAGAAGAAGAGGCTGACAGCGCAGATGAGTGCAACTACAAAGATAACGCCGAGGTAGAACTTGAGTTCGGTGTTGTTTTTCAGCGGCGAGAGTTTGCGGCGTATGACCACCGTGTAGAGCAGGTAGAAATTGATACCGCCCAGCAGCATGAATACCATCATGATATACTGCAAGAGGGTGGAGTCATAGTATAGGATGCCCGCGTTGTGGGTGGAGAAGCCGCCGGTGGCTGCAGCCGACATGCCGTGGTTGATGGCGTCAAACAGATTCATGCCGCCGAGGTAGAGCGCTAGGGCGCAGGCACCGGTGAGCATGATATAGATAGACCATATCCATGCGGCGGTGGTCTTGATTTTGGTGTGAAGTTTCTCTTGTCCGAGGCCCGTGGACTCTGCGGCGAAGAGGCGAATCTCACCGCTGCCCGACACAGGCAGTATGGTCATGGTGAAGAACACTATTCCGAGTCCGCCAATCCACAGCATGAAGCTGCGCCAGAAGAGCAGGCTGTGAGGCAGGGCATCGACATCGGGCACCACCGAGGCGCCCGTGGCCGTGAAGCCCGACATGGCCTCAAACAGCGCACTGCCAAACGAGGAGCACTGCCCCTCGATGAGGAATGGGATAGTGCCCAAGAGGGAGAAGATGACCCACGTGAGACCCACCACGAGATAGGACTCACGGCGATTGATGGTATCGCTCGTCTTGAGACCCAACAGAATGAGCACGGTGCCCACGGTGGCGGTGATGATGAAGGACACAGTGAACGGCACAAGATTGTCCTCCTTATATATAATGCCTACTATCAGCGAGACAAGCATCATGAAAGCCTCAATCAGCAACAGCTGACCGAGCACCTTGCAGAGTACCTGCGGATTGATAAGCTTTTTTTTCATGGTTAGAGAGTTTTGACTAGTCGAAGAGGGCGGCGAGTTCCTTGAGTCCGTTGTCCACACAGACGGCTACCACCTTGTCGCCTTCGATGACCTGTGTCATACCGTTGATGAGCTGGCCCTTGCCGTTGCGTAGCAGTCCGCCGAGGGTGGCATTGGCAGGCAGCTTGAGATCCTTCACGAGTTTCTTAGTTATCTTGCTGCCCGGAGCGGCAGTAAACTCAGCTACATCGGCGTTGGCCACCATCAGACTCTTGACATTGCTGACGTCGGCCTTGAGAATCATGCGGTAGATATTGGAGGCGGAGATGGCCTGCTTGTTGATGAGCGTACCGATGTCGAGGCTCTCGGCCATGGAGAGGAAATTGAGATTGTCGAGCATGGCCACGGTTTTGTTGACCCCCATCTTCTTGGCAGTGAGGCAACTGATGATATTTACCTCCGAGTTGGGCGTCAGGGCGATGAAGGCGTCGGTGTCGTCGAGATTTTCCTCGCGCATCAGCGATAGGTCGCGACCGTCGCCGTGTATCACCATCACGTTGCTGTTGGTGATTTGCTTGTTGAGCTCATAGCAGCGATTGATGTCCTGCTCTATAATCTTGACATTCATATTGCTGGGCAGCATCTGCGCAGTAAAGACAGCCGTGATGCCGCCACCCATAATCATGACATCCTCCACCTGGGTGTAGTCTTCTTTGCCGCAGATGGTGCGTATGAAGTCTTGGTTACGCTTGTCGGCCATGAAATAGACGAGGTCAAAAGGCTTGATGATATCGTCGCCGTGGGGTATAAGTGTGTCGGAGCCTCGCTTGATGGCCACCACGTGGTATGCTGCAGCCTGATTGGGCAGCGCCTTGAGTGGCACATTGAGAATCTTGCAGTTCTGGCGCACCTTAACTCCCATGAGTGCCAGGTTTCCGCCTGTGCCGTCGGGTTCCCACCACATACGAGCCCAGCTGCGCTCTACCGAGCTGACTATCTCCTTGGCGGCCACCATCTCGGGGATGAACATAGAGCTGATGCCCATCTCCTTGAAGAAATCCTGAGAGTCCTTGCTGAGATATTCCACGCTGTTGACGCGAGCCACGGTGCGCTTGGCACCCAGCTTGCCGGCTATCATGCAGCAGTTGATATTGAGGTCCTCGTCGGGTGTCACTCCGATAAAGAGGTCGCTGTGGTTTATGCCAATGTCCTTTAGTCCTGCGATGGATGTAGGGTGCATTGTCCTGACCATCAGGTCGTAGTTCACCTGAAGGGCATTGAGCTTCTCGGGATTCTCGTCGAGCACAATGATGTTGTGGTTTTCCCTTGCAAAAAGCTTTGCGAGGTGAGTACCTACGCGGCCTGCTCCGGCAATGATGATTTTCATAAACGATTAGCGGTTATAGGTTAGCGGTTATTGTTTTTGCGATAGAGTCTTCGTCGAGGCCTGTGAGGCGGTAGAGGTCTTTTGCCGAACCGTGCTCCACAAAGTGGTCGGGCAGTCCGAGACGATGGAGTGGGGGGGGGCATCCGTGATCGGCGAGCCATTCTGCCACGGCACTGCCGAAGCCGCCTTGCAGCGAGCCGTCTTCCACGGTGATAATCTGCTTGTAGCCTGCGGCAGCCACCTCGCGCATTATCTCCTCATCGAGAGGCTTCACAAAGCGCATATCGTAGTGAGCCACTTGGCCTTCAAGTTTTTCTCCTGCGGAATTGATGGCTTTCTCTACTGTCACCCCAACGGGACCGAGTGACAACACGCATATATGGTTGCCGCTACTCAGTTTGCGGCCTGTGCCCACGGTGATGGCTTGCATAGGAGTGCGCCACTCGGGGGTGGAGCCCTTACCACGAGGATAGCGTATCACCCACGGGCCGGTGGTGGAGGGGAGCTGCGCCGTGTACATCATGTTGCGCAACTCCGGCTCGTCCATTGGCGAGCAGATAGTGAGGTTGGGCACTGTGCGCAGCGCTGCTATGTCGAAGGCACCGTGGTGAGTGGGACCGTCCTCGCCTACCAGTCCAGCGCGGTCGAGGCAGAGCACCACTCTCAGAGAGCCGATGGCTACGTCATGAATGATGTTGTCGTAGGCCCTCTGTGCAAACGACGAGTAGATATTGCAGAACGGCAATAGTCCGTCTTTGGCCATGCCGGCTGCCAGTGTCACGGCATGCCCCTCGGCTATGCCTACGTCGAAGGTGCGGTCGGGCATTGCTTCCATCATAATGTCCATGGAGCAGCCACTGGGCATGGCGGGCGTAATACCTACTATCTTATCGTTGGCCTTAGCAAGCTCAAGCAGCGTCTCGCCAAACACAGTCTGGAATTTGGGCGGTGCGGCTTGACCACTGTCGGTGATGCGCTCTCCTGTCTTGGGGTCAAACATTCCGGGGGCGTGCCACAAGGCAGCATCTTTCTCGGCGGCCTCGTAGCCCTTGCCCTTTACAGTGTGGATATGGAGCAGCTTTGGTCCCGACATATCTTTTATTCTCTGCAGCATGTGCACCAGTCTCACCACATCGTGGCCGTCGGCGGGACCGAAATAGCGTATGTTTAAGCCCTCAAAGATATTTTGCTCTCTGGTGATGAGCGATTTCAAGGAGTTGTTGAGACGCAGAATGGCATTCTTTCGCTTCTCATTGAGCAGACCCATACGGTCGAGGCCTCGCGCTGTCTTGAAGCGGAAGCGGTTATACCACTTGCTCGTGTGAAGCCGTAGCAGATACTGCTTCAAGCCGCCCACGCTGCGGTCGATGCTCATGTTGTTGTCATTGAGAATGATGAGCATGTCGTTAGGCGTTGAAGCGACATTATTGATACCCTCAAAGGCGAGACCGCCGCTCATGGCGCCGTCGCCAATGACCACTGCTACCTTGCGCTGGGTGTTGCCCTGCATCCTGGCTGCCACCGCCATGCCGAGTCCCACGGATATGGAGTTGGAGGCGTGGCCGCAAACGCAGCTGTCGTATTCACTCTCTGCCGGTGAGGGGAAGGGGCGCAGGCCGCCTAGCTGGCGATTGGTATCAAATGCATCGCGACGACCGGTAAGTATTTTGTGGGCGTATGCCTGATGGCCGACATCCCATACGATACGGTCGTCAGGTGTGTCAAACACATAATGCAGCGCCACGGTAATCTCCACCGCCCCAAGACTGGAGGCGAGATGACCGGGGTGCTCGGCCAGCACCTCGATAATTCGGTGCCTCAGTTCGTCGCACACCTCGGGCAGCTGCTCCACGCTCAGTTTGCGCAGATCGGCAGGATAGTCAATCGTGTTGAGCAGATGATATGTAAAGTCGATATCTTCCAAATCAGTGGCAAAAGTAGTAAATAATCCCAATAAAAGCCTATTTTCTGTAAGAAAATGCCTAAAAACTGACTATATGCCCCCGAATCATTACTTTCATTTTCCACTTTTAACCTTTTTTATATTATAATCATTTGGCGGCAAAATGACTTTTTGCTATTTTTGCCAACAGATTTATTAAAAGCCTTTTATCATGAAACTGGGAATTATTCTGAAGTCACTGTTTGTTGCGTCATTGTGCATGTGCCTATGCAGTTCGTGCTCTAATGATGACGATGATTTGGTGAACATCTACGTGCAGGTTTCGGTGCGAGTTGATTCCCATGTTCCGCCGCAGGTGACGGTATTCGGCGAACCACTCCCCCTGAACAATGACAACTGGAAGATTACCCAGGAGAGTTTCCGTAGCTACGGTGGCCATCTCACGATACGCAGGGATAGGGTGAAGAAGGTACCTCATGGTCCTCTGCCCAGCAACTCTCCCGAGCTGGAGGGCGTCTTCTCAATTCAGGCTGTACAAGGGAAGCGTGTGTTCCGTGTGCACACTCAGACGGAGGGGAAAAAATACCTCTTTGTGATTTCCTGATTTAAAATAGTGTAGTTAATATGGTTAATATGGCGGCAGGCTTTACAGGTCTGCCGTTTTTGCATTCCTATGGGCGAGTGTTCTGCCAATGTGACAGGGTAGGATGCCAGAAATGGCAGTTTTTGTGGTTTTGCTCGGCGGTTGATTATTCATGAGTTAGAAATGAGAAATTAATAATGATTGTTTAACCCATTAAAAACCAAAAACAGGAGGTATTGATTATGTTACTCGCACGTAGAAACAATGACGTAAATCTGATGTCAAATTTCTTTGACGATTTCTTTGATACCAACTGGATGCCGAAGATGAACTCTACAGCACCTGCAGTAAATGTCAAGGAAGATGTAGAAAAGTACACGATGGAAATCGCTGTGCCAGGTTTGAAGAAGGAGTTCTGTCGTATCAACGTCACCAATCAGGGTTACCTTGAGGTGAAGTTGGAAAACAAGATGGAACACAAGAACGAGGATAAGAAGGAGCATTATCTGAGACGCGAATTCTCCTACTCGAACTACGAACAGACTTACTCTCTGCCGGAGAATGTGGATCAGACCAAGATTACGGCTAAGGTAAGCGACGGCGTACTAAAGATTGAGATGCCTAAAATCACCAAGAAGGATGAAGATAAGCAACGCCGAATGATTGAGATAGCATAGGGAAGCCTGTTCCCTCTTAACAGAAACTCACTCCCTCCTTATGGAGGGAGTTTTTGTGTCAAAAAAAGAGAGGAAAATAGGGCGGGTGTGAAATAAAAGTGCGATATTTGCAGAAAAATATTTTTACATTTTACATCATACATCTATGTTAGGTAATTTCTCTTATTACAATCCCACCAAGCTTTATTTTGGTGATGAGTCGCTCAATTTTCTGAAAGATGAGCTGACGAATTATGGTCCCGTGGTGCTGCTCAACTACGGCAGTGGCAGTGTGAAGCGCAACGGTATCTATGATCAGGTGGTGGCAATTCTGAAGGCCGCTGGCAAGACTATTGTGGAGAATCCCGGCGTGATGAGCAACCCAACGCTGGATAAGCTGCGCGAGGGCATTAAGATAGCTCGAGACAACAAGGTTGATTTCATCCTTTCACTCGGCGGTGGCAGTGTGTGCGACTACTCCAAGGGTGTGGCTGCCTCTGTGTATTATGATGGCGATCCCTGGCAGAAGTTTTATCTTAATCAGGAAGACCCTGACAAGGACCAGCAGATAATACCTATCGGCTGCATCCTTACTATGGCAGGCACTGGCTCGGAGATGAACGGCGGTAGTGTGATTACCGACGCAGACAATACGTTCAAGGTGGGCCATGTGTTTGACTCTCGCTTGATGCCGAAGTTCGCAATTCTTAATCCTAAGTTCACTTACACGGTGCCACTGGAGCAGATGAAGGCTGGCATCTTTGATATAATGAGCCACATCATGGAGCAGTACTTCAGCGACGAGGATGACAACACCTCCGACTATCTCAGTGAGGGGCTGATGCGCAGCCTTATTGTGGCATCCCGTGCCGCAGTGAAAAATCCCGAGGACTATGAGGCACGCTCTAATATTATGTGGACTGCCACTTGGGCGCTCAACACGCTGATAGGCAAGGGCAAGACGCAGGACTGGATAGTGCACATGATTGGCCACTCCATCGGTGCGTGGACTCATGCTCCCCATGGCTACGCATTGGCATCTGTGTCGATACCATATTATAAGTTTGTAATGTCCAATGGCCTGGCTAAGTTCGTGCGTTTCGCCAAGAATGTGTGGGATGTCTGCGGCAAGGACAAGACTGACGAGCAGATTGCTGCCGAGGGTCTCGACGCGCTGAAGAACTGGATGCAAGAGATAGGGCTGCCACTCACTCCTGCTGAGGTGGGCGCCACCGAGGATATGGTTGACGGCATCGTTAAGGGTACTGTCCTCTATAAGGCTGGCTACGGCAACCTCACCCCCGAGGATGTGAAGCAGATACTTCTCAGTTAGTCACAAAGTCTTAAAGACACAAAAAATAGTCGCAAAGCTCTGAGGCTCTGCGACTATTTTATTATTTGTTTTTGTGACTAATGTCTATACATCGTATATGCCAAGCTTCTTGAGCTGATCGGCGATGAAGGCTTCCATCTGCGGGAAGGCAGCCTCTACGCACTTGGTGAGCTTGAGCTGGTTGCGGCTGCGCACTAGGTTGTGCTCGGGATACTTGCAGTGGAAGTAGATGTCACCATTGATGTAGTCGGCGATGAAGCGCACGAGCGTCATGTAAGGGAAGAGAGCCGTGGCGAACGGCAGGTTCTCTATCTCTATCGGGGTGATGAAGCTGGCAGCGCCCTTGAGGTAACCCTTAGTAAACGACTTGAAGATGTCGAAGTTGAAACTTACATTGTTCAGGTCGGGGTCATCCTCGGCAGTGGTGTTGGCTGCGGAGCGCAGGAAGTCGCCGAAGTCGGAGAAGATGAACGACGGCATCACCGTGTCGAGGTCAATAACGCAGAGCACCTTGTCGTCCTGGTCAAAGAGGATGTTGTCCACTTTGGTGTCGCAGTGGCAGATGCGCTTAGGCAGCTTGCCCTCGCGGTAAAGACGCTCAGCCTTGCAATACTCGTCGGCGCGGTCGAAGATGTCCTTCAGAATCTCCTTCACCTCGGGCTCGTCGGCGCGACCGCTCTTGTTCTCAGCGATGGCATCCTTGAGCTGTTGCAGGCGCCATTCCATATTGTGGAAGTCCTTGATGGGCTCGCCCAGCTGGGCGGGGATGTCGGCCAGCATAGCCTGGAAGTTGGCGAATGTCTCGCCCACGATGTAGGCGCTCTCAATGCTGACGCCACTCTTAGTCACGCAGTCGGGGATGCAGAACATGATGCGCCAGTACTTGTCGCCATCGAAGAAATACATCTTGCCGTCCTTGGCGGGGATGAAACGGAGCACCTTGCGGTCGATATCGTAGGCACCGGCAGCCTCGAGCTTCTTGCGGATATGGTTAGTCACCTCCACAATGTTGTTCATTAGCAGGTCGATGTCAGGAAACACTGCCACATTGACGTTCTGCAGCACATAGTCGGGGGCGTCGCCCTCAGTGGTAACCTTGTAGGTGTGGTTGATCAGACCGCCTCCGAACGGGGCGATTTCTTTCACCTTGCCTTCAATGGCAAACTGTGATACGATGTAGTTGAGATCCATGATTTTAATTTGCTATTTACAATTTACTGTTTACTATCGCTTACTTATTTAACGGCTATTGGCTATGTTTTATTGCACAACGTGCAATTTAATTATAATTTTCCCTTTGACGAGGGGAGCTGCATGTGGTCAGCATCGCGCTTCAACGCCATTCTCAGTGCTCGTGCAAAGGACTTAAAGATGGCTTCAATCTTGTGGTGCTCGTTCTGGCCTTCTGCTTTGATGTTAAGGTTCATCTTTGCATTGTCGCTAAGCGACTTGAAGAAATGTAGAAACATCTCGGTGGGCATGTCGCCTATTTTCTCGCGTTGGAATTGGGCATCCCACACCAGCCAGGGTCTTCCGCCAAGGTCGATAGCTGTCTGGCAGAGGCAGTCGTCCATAGGCAGACAGTAGCCGTAGCGCTGTAGTCCGCGCTTGTCGCAGAGTGCCTGATCAAGACACTGCCCGAGCACTATGGCGGTGTCCTCAATGGTGTGGTGCTCATCTACACGAAGGTCGCCACTGACACTGACGCAGAGATCTATCATTCCATGGTGGGCTATCTGCTCCAGCATGTGGTCGAAGAATCCGATGCCTGTGTTGATGTCGGCTTTGCCACTGCCGTCCAGGTTAATGGTGATGGTGATGTCAGTCTCCTTGGTCTGACGGTGGATGGTGGCGGTGCGAAGTCCGCCGATGAGTATCTGCTCTATCTTTGGCCAGTCCATGTCGGGACCGAGTATGAGTGCTTTGGCTCCTAGGTTGTCGGCCAACTGACGGTCGGTTTCGCGGTCGCCGATAACGTAGCTGTTGGCGAGGTCATAATCGCCTTGCATATAGCCGGTGAGCATGGCAATACCAGGCTTGCGGGTGGGTAGGTTGTCGGCTGGGAAGGAGCGATCGATATGCTGTGCCTTGAATACGATGCCCTCGCCCTCCAGAGTGCGCAGCATCAGGTCGTGGAGCGGCTGGAAGGTGTCAAGGGGAAAGGAGTCGGTGCCGAGACCGTCCTGATTGCTGACCATGATTAGTTCATAGTCGGTCTTGAGGACTATGTTGCGCAGGGCACTGATGGCGCGTGGCACAAAGGTGAACTTCTCGATGCTGTCCACTTGTTCGTTTTGCTCGATGCTCGGCTCTATGATGATGGTGCCGTCGCGGTCGATGAAAAGAGCGCGTTTCATATGGGAGTTTTATGAGTTTATATTATACCTCCTCAGTGCGGAGAGTAGGGTGGTGTTCTCCTGTGGGCTGCCAATGGTAATACGTAGGCAGTCGTCGCAGAGTTTCACCCGCGAGCGGTTTCGCACGATGACGCCCTGACTCACGAGATAGTCATAGATGCGGTTGGCATCGGTGAAGCGTGCCAGGAAGAAGTTGGCTTCCGTTGGAAACACCTGCAGACAGATATCCAGCTCATTGACAGCATACATTAGCGACAGGCGTTCTTTGATGGTGAGTTTTACCCAGTCTTCTATATCAGGACGACGGCTGATAATCTCTTTGGCCTGACGCTGGGTGAGGGAATTGACATTGTAGGGGTATTTCACCTTGTTGAACAGCGCGATGATGTCGCTCTGCGCAAAAGCCATGCCGAGGCGTATGCCTGCTGAGGCCCACGCCTTGGAGAGTGTGTTAAGCACTATGAGGTTTGGATATTTGTCTATCTCCGGCCTCCACAGGGGCTGTGAGGAAAACTCACCGTATGCCTCGTCGATGACCACGATGCCGTCAAACTGCTCCAACACGGTGCGTATCTCGTCATTGTTGAGCGTGTTGCCGGTAGGATTGTTAGGAGAACAGAGGAATATCACTTTGGTGCAGTCGTTGCACACCTCGAGCAGTCGCTCTGCCTCAATGTCGAAGTGGTCGTTGAGAAGCACCTTGCGGCACTCCACATTGTTGATATCGGCGCATACCTCATACATGCCGTAGCTCGGCTCTATGGTGACGATATTGTCGCGTCCTGGAGTACAGAAGATGCGAAACACCAGGTCGATGGCTTCGTCAGAGCCGTTGCCGAGGAAGATCTGCTCGGGCCTCACGTCTTTGATGACGGCTATCTGCTGCTTCAACTCGCGCTGCAGCGGGTCAGGGTAGCGGTTGTAGGGGTTGTTGTACGGACTCTCGTTGGCGTCGAGGAAGGTGTGGGCTTCCTTGCCACTGTATTCATCGCGGGCCGAGCTGTAAGGCTTCAGCGCCCAGATGTTAGGTCTTACTATGGATTTTAAATCGAACATATTCAAAAAATCTTAAATCTCAAATCTCAAACCTAACCGTCATTGCTCTCTGGTGTGCAGTGAGCTGCTCGCCCTCTGCCATGAGGGCCACGGCTTTACCGATAGAGCGTACACCCTCGGCGGTTAGTTCCTGCAGCGTCATCTTGCGTTGGAAACTGTCGAGGTTTAGTCCGCTGTAGGCACGGGCATATCCCTTGGTGGGCAGGGTGTGGTTGGTGCCGCTGGCATAATCGCCTGCCGACTCACAACTGTAGTTGCCAAGGAAGATAGAGCCTGCGTGGACTATGCGGTCTGCCACGTTGCGGTAGTCGCGTGTGGCTATCACCAAATGCTCCGGGGCGTATGCGTTGGTAATGTCAATAGCATCGTTTATATCTCTCACTAGAATATAGAGCGAGTGGTCAAGGCTTTTCTGTGCTAGCTCCTTGCGTGGCAGGGCTAGGAGTTGTTTGTCAACCTCAGCCCTCACTTGCGCTATAGTGTCGGCGGAAGTGCTCAC
>JAFZUB010000028.1 GCA_017618515.1 Bacteroidaceae bacterium | reverse complement strand
GCAGGTCCTTGACTAGCTTTACTACACGCTGCTTGCTGGTCTCGGGGAAGTATTTCTGCACATAGAGTTTGCCGATGGTCTCGCCCAGATTGCCGCTGATAGTGCTGACGGCACGTTTCCAGCGCGGCTGCTGCTCCTGCACACCGGCAATGGCCTTACTAGCTTCAAACATGCGGTCGTTGAAGTCGTCGGAGAGAAAATTGGCGTATGCCTTGATGACATGTATCTCCATATAGGCCTTGAGGTCTTCGAGTGATGTATTGGCCAGCACGTCTTCTACTTCGTGGAGAGGATCGAGCTGTGCAACATTGACAGTGTCGATATCCTTCGGATAGTTGATAGCAGCACGGTAGCTCTCCCAATCGAGGCCCTTAAACTCGTCAACCAACTGAGTCCACGGCATGAAGTGAATCGTGGCCATAGGATTGCGGCTTGCCACCTGATCGAGGGTCTTGACACCGATTTTGTGCTCGATGGCCCACTCAGCCTCCATCATCTGCTCAGCCACCTCGTCAGAGTAACCCACCATCTTGAGGAGGTCTTTGTTGAGGCTCTTGATGGCGGTCACCACGGCAGCCTGCTGCTCGTTGGGCTCAGTATAAAACTCCTGCGGCAGCGATACACCGCCATGGCCCACCTTCATCATAAACTCTGACGAGTTGAAGGGATTAAGGCTTAGGTTAATACCAAACGGTGTGGTGTTAAAGCCCTTGGAGTCAAGTTCATACATCAGTTTGAGCAAGTCTTCGCGAGTCTGCAACTGGCGCACCTGCTCCAGGTAAGGCTTGATGGGCTCAAAGCCTAGGTTGTTGCGAGCCACGCTGTCCATATACAGGCGATAGAGAGAGCCTATCTTCTGGCCATCGCTACCCTGAGGCAACTGCTTGCCGGCATACTCCATGATGAGTTCGTTGATGCGGTCTTTGTTAAGCTCCTCCAAATCGGTGAAAGCACCGTTCTCAGCATGCTGCTTGTCAAGAGGATTGGCCTCCAGCCAGCCGCCTACGGCGTACTGCCAGAAATTGTCACCAGGTTTTACACTCGGGTCGAGATTGGCCCTGTTGATCTGCGCCATGCCTGCCATATAAGCGAATGACATGGCTAACACAAAGAGAATTTTTTTCATTATTTTTGGTGTTTTGAGTTATTAGTATTCAACTGCAAAATTACACTTTATTTTTCAATTATAACCATGTCGGGAGGACATTCATACATAACCTTTGCATGATTGGTGCGTATGAGCTGGCTCTCCAAACGATGCCCCGTAACGCAATCGATGACGTCGCGATACACTTCTCCGTTACGATATACCACTCCATCCTCGCGAGAGAAATACTCGTTCTCGGCATGAATGTGGAAGGTGTGAGGCTGAGCCTCTGCCGCGCGGAGCTCTCCGCAGAGGTATTCGTTGTCCACCCATAGGCGCAGCTGATAGGTGTTCGAGGTCTCGTTCTTTATACGATAGTCAATATAGTTGTAGGAAATGCTGGTGCCCGTACCAAACGGTATCTGCCTACCGAAGTCGGGGAAGAGGTCGAGAGCATCGTGGTGATGATGCTCCGTGATGGTAAGGTCGCTGTGAAGCACCATCCAGTGAATTAGATTCGACAGCTGGCACATACCGCCGCCAATGCCCTGTGAGGGCCGACCTTTCTCAATGGTAAGCCCCTCTTTGTAGCCCTTGCGCTTGGTGGTACGCCCTATCTGACGCCATACGGAGAATGTGTCGCCGGGACGGAGAATCAGTCCGTCGATGTGGGTGACAGCCAGAGCCAGATTGGTGGCTTTGTTCTCTTGCAGCTGCATATTGACGTTGCCCAGACGACGACGGATGAGGGAGTTGTGTTTATACACAAGCACGGGCAGAGATGACTCTGTCCGTTGCTTGGCAAATTGTGTCTTATGAAGCATATCCTTCACCTTACGCTTCAGTATCTCCTTCTCCATCGACAGGCGATAGGTGAAGGGACATATTTCACAGAATAATTTTCTCATAACATTTCAACTGAGCGTTTCACAAAGTTGTTGAGCGCTTCGCCGCGCAACATACCGTTTTGCAGCAAGGCGAGATCGATGAGGTGGCGCACCTTGTCCTGACCCTTGGCAAAGTCGGCGAGCACAGTCTCTTTCTTGTCCTCCTGCACCTTGATGTCGGCGTTGGTCTGCTCGAGGTCTTTCTTCTGCTCCTCGGGGAATTTGTCACCCTCCTTGCTCTGCTCGTCGCGCAGTGCTGCCTGTCGGGCACGGAGTCCCTTGAGCTCGGCCTCTATCGGCTTGATAGCCTCGGCGGTCTGCTCCTTGAGCTCCGCATTGAGCTTGCTCACTGCAGGATGGTCGCTGTTGAGGATAAGAGTGTACATATCAGGCATTTCTCCGTAGAAGCTCATGCCTGACTGCAACTTGCTCATCTCCTTCATGCGGCGCATATATTCGCTCTGCGTGATGACGGCAGGGGCTTCGTCGGCACCCAAGGGCTGCACCTCTACCATAAACTCGGCCTTGTCAATCTTAGGCATCTGGCTCTTGAAGCTCGAACTGAGGTTGGCGCTCTCATCAGCGTCAAGCACCTCCTGTGCATCCTCTTCCTTAGGGATGAGACGGCTCACGGTGTCGCTATCTACACGACTGAAGCGGCAGTGCTCTTTATCGCTCGACAGCTTCTGCTCGAGCATTCCCACGAGAGGGATATCGAGCTGGCCATCCATCAGCAGCACATTGTAACCCTTCTCCTTGGCATTCTGGATGTAGGTGTATTGTTGCGTGGCATCGGTGGCGTACAGATAGACAAGCGTCTTGTTCTTGTCGGTCTGGTTGTCGTTGATAAGAGTCTTGTATTCATCAAGGGTAAAGAACTTGCCGTCGGTGTCTTTTAGGAGCGTAACCTTGCTTCCTTTCTCCCAGAAGTCGGGTTCGCTAAGCAGACCGTAATGGATGAAGAGCTTGAGATCGTCCCACTTCTCCTCATACACTTTGCGGTCCTCCTTGAAGATAGACTCGAGGCGGTCGCTCACCTTCTTGGTGATATACTTGGAGATTTTCTTCACATTGGCATCGCTCTGCAGGTAGGAGCGGCTCACATTGAGCGGGATGTCGGGCGAGTCAATCACACCATGGAGCAAGGTGAGGAAATCGGGCACGATATTCTCCACACTGTCAGTCACAAACACCTGGTTGCAGTAGAGCTGTATCTTGTTGCGGCGCAGGTCGAGATCGTTCTTTATCTTGGGAAAGAAGAGCACACCTGTCAGATTAAACGGGTAGTCCACATTGAGGTGAATCCAGAACAGCGGTTCCTCGTAGCCCGGGTAGAGAGCGCGATAGAACTTCTGGTAGTCCTCGTCCTTAAGGTCGGCGGGCTTACGGCGCCAGATGGGGTCGGTATCGTTGATGATATTGTCCTCATCTGTCTCCACCTCCTTGCCATCCTTCCACTCGGTTTTCTTGCCGAAGGCGATGCTCACGGGCAGGAAGCGGCAGTACTTCTTCAGAAGTTCCTCAATCTTGAACTTCTCAAGGTATTCCTTGCACTCGTCGTCTATATGCATCACGATGTCGGTGCCGCGGTCGGCCTTCTTGCACTCCTCCATCTTATACTCCGGTGTGCCATCGCAACTCCACTTCACAGCCTTGCTGCCTTCCTTGTAACTAAGGGAGATAATCTCCACCTTCTTGCTTACCATGAAGGCAGAGTAGAAGCCCAAGCCAAAATGGCCGATGATAGCGTTGGCCTCATCTTTGAACTTCTCAAGGAAGTCCGTGGCACCACTGAAGGCTATCTGGTTGATATACTTGTCTATCTCCTCATCGGTCATACCAATGCCGCGGTCGCTGACGGTGAGAGTCTTCTTCTTCGCGTCGAGGCTCACACGAATGGTAAGGTCGCCAAGGTCGTCCGTATACTCGCCCTGCGACTGCAGGGTCTTCATCTTCTGCGTCGCATCAACTGCATTGGAGATTATCTCGCGCAGAAAAATCTCATGATCACTGTAAAGAAACTTCTTGATAACCGGAAAGATATTTTCCGTAGTTACACCTATATTACCTTTTTGCATAACAAATGTATTTTATGTTCAATTTTCACTGTTCTTTGTATGCATAAAGTGTGCCAAAGCCGCATCTTGTATTCATGCAATGGCTCTAAGATTCTGTGCGACGCTTCTTTTGAAGCCGTAGTATTCGAATGCTTATCTCGTAGAGCATATACAGGGGAATGGTAACGAGGATAAGCGTCATCACATCGGGAGGCGTAATAATGGCAGCCACAAGGGCAATAACTATGAAGGCATGGCGACGATAACGCGCCATGGCGGAGGCTGTGACAACTCCCATCTTGCCAAGAAACCACGCTATCACGGGCAGTTGGAAGACAACACCCATCAGCAGGGTGAGGACAGTGAAGGTGGAGATGTAGGAGTCGAGCGTGATATTGCTCACTATCTTCGGCGACACGCTGTATGTGCCTAAGAAACGGAAAGAAATAGGGAACAGCACGAAGTAGGTTATCAGCACACCGATGATAAACAGCACATATACCATCACTGTCACACGCACAGAGTATTTGCGTTCATTCTCATACAGCGCTGGCGATATGAAGCGAAACAACTCATATACAATGTAGGGCGAGGCGCCCAGCAGGCCGAGGTAGCAGGCTGTAGTAATGTGAGTCATAAACTGCGAAGACAACTCGGTGGCTATCATGCTGACATGAAACTCCTGAAAATGGAAGTTGATGCCCAAAGCCTGCATGATACCCTCCAGCCAGCGATAGGTGCAGAAGTCCCACTCACTCGGAGCAAGCAAGATGCGCCATGTCTGCTCCTTAAAGCAAAATACCACCGCAGCAAGCACGCCTGCTACTGCGATGATACGAAAAAGCATCTGGCGCAACACATCGAGGTGTCCGCCAAATGAAAGGAGACCGCGGTCAGCGAGAGTGCTATTTCTCTGCCTCCGCATCTTTTGCTTGTTGTCCGTTGTCAGTTGACTTTTGCTCTTTCTCCTCCAACGGTTCTTTCATGCCCTTCTTGAAACTCTGGACTCCTTGTCCGAGTCCTTTCATCAGCTCCGGCAGTTTCTTGCCACCAAAGAGCAGCAAGGCCAGACAGGCGATGATTATCAGTTCGGTTGTACCGATGAATAATGGATGGATTATCATTATATGTATAATTATGTGCGTTAATTGTTGTAGCTTTTCTTAACGGACTTGCACTTGTTGAGGAATTCCGCACAACGACGCACACCTTCCATGATGTCTATGGTGCCGTCGGTGCCCTCCATCTCTACCACATAATCCTTCAGTCCAGCTGTAGCGGCATTGTCGAAAATGGCCTCGAAACCGAGCATGCCACTCTGGCCGAGCTCGTAGAGGTCCTTGATGTGGAGCATGGTGAAGCGGCCGGGGTATTTCTTGAAGTACTGTACGGGTGACTGCTGCGCCATCACGCACCAATAGGTGTCCATCTGCCAAAACATATTGTCGGCATCGATGTGCTGCATCATGTAGTCAACCCACGGTGTGCCTTCCACCTTCTGAAACTCATGAGAGTGAGTGTGGTAGCCATACTTAATGCCTGCGGCACGACACTTCTGACCGATGGCATTGGCATAGTCGCAGAGCGTCTGTGCCTCTTCCAATGTCTTAGGTGTCCCCCACCCCGGCGTTACGATATACTCCATGCCTGCAGCCTTATGATCGGCAATGGCCTTGTCCCACCACTGCAATGCCTCGGTGAAGTCGTGATTACTCAGCTCATCCTTGTTCAGTCCACGTGTGGCGTGGCTGCTGAGACATTTCAGTCCGGCTGCTTCGCAGTCGGCACGAAACTGCTGTGGTGTTACACCATAGAACGTGCCCTTGCCCTGATCATAGTTGGCTGCCTCCACGGCGGTGTAGCCCCAAGTATACAGCTTGCGAAACACCTCTTCGTGATTCTTGGCATACTTTTCGGCGGAGCCTATCACTTCGCGAATGGAATAGAGTTGCAGCGCCATCTCCTTCTTGGGCTTGGCGGAAAGACTCTCCCACCCTCCACCAAGAAGGAGAAGCGTAATCGCTGCTATCAGTGTTCTCTTGATACTCATCATCTATTATTCCATTATCTTGATGCGGATATTGCGATACCACACATCGTCGCCATGATCCTGGAGGCCGATATAACCCTCATGCTTGTCACCGCCCATATTGTTAAGCAGGCCAAATGCATAGGGGAAATCACCGCCCTCGCGGAACTTGCTATCCTGCAGCATCTGAGTCCACTTCGGTGTCCACAGATGGTACTCCAGCACATTAGTGCCGTTCTGGCCATGTATCACAGTGCCTTTATACACCATAATCTTGGCCTGGTTCCACTCGCCAGCAGGCTTAGAGTTCTGAGGCTTGGCAGGAATCATGTCATATAGCGACGACGACTGCCTGTTGCCGTCCACACCTAGCTGGGCGTCGGGATGCTTGGCATTGTCCAGAACCTGGAATTCGCTGGACGACTGCCAAATAGGCAGGTATTCCTTACCTTCGGCATCCTTCACCTCCTGTGCGAGATAGAAGATACCACTATTACCGCCCTCCGAGATCTTGTACTCAAGCTGCAACTCGAAGTTCTGGAACTTATGGGCGAAGATAAGATCGCCACCGCCCTCTACCTGTGCTTCGCCAGTGCCGGAGCCTTTGAGGTGGATAGCGCCATCAGCTACTTCCCAACTGGTGGGCGGCACTTCCATACCATAGCCACGCCAACCGTTGAGCGTCTTACCGTCGAAGAGAGTAATGAAGCCTTCTGCATCCACAGGCAGTGATGCGATGTCAATATTTGGTCCATCGGCCACCTTTGCCACAAGACTCTCTGTTGCTTCACCCTCTGCCTTGCAAGAATCCTTGCAGCAGACATCCATAAGCCATTTGGCACCAAAGCCCACAGCTAAACCAAGGACAAAAATAAGAATCGATTTTTTCATAATGATATTTTCTTATAATTCTTTGACTTTAATGTTACGATACCACACGTCATCACCGTGGTCTTGCATGCCTATCAGACCCTCACGATTGGGGCCACCGCATTCGTTCAGCAGATCGAAAGCCACAGGCCAGTTCTTCTCGCTGAACTTGCTTTTCTGCAGCAACTCTGTCCATGCGGGAGTCCACAGGTCATAGCTGAGCACCTCCACTCCATTCTGGAAATGCTGCACATGTCCGTCCTTCACGCGTATGCGTACCTTATTCCATTGTCCCGCAGGCTTAGCATTCTGCGGTTTTGCAGGTATCATGTCATAGAGTGAAGTCGATTGGCGATTGCCGTCAACGCCGAGCTTGGCATCGGGGTGCCTCTCGTTGTCCAGCACCTGGCACTCGGGAGCTGAAATGTATATCGGCTCCAGTTCGCCCTTCAGATTGGTATTGTCAGCCACTTCCTGTGCCAGATAGAAAATGCCACTGTTGCCACCCTCTGAGATTTTCCACTCCATCTCCAGCTCGAAGTTCTTAAACTTATGTGCAAAGATGATATCGCCGCCCTCTCCCTTTGCCTTGCTGTCAAAGAAGATAGCGCCGTCCTGCACCTTCCACTTGGATGGCATGTAACTCCTACCATAGCCGCGCCAACCTGCAAAAGTCTGGCCGTCGAAGATGGTGATAAAGCCGTTCTTGTCGATTGGCATCTCATGGCGGTCCCACAGCTCGGGGCCCTGGAAGCCCTGTGAGCAAACGATGGTCACTGTTTTCGGGGCAGAACCTTTCTGCGCAGGAACGCATGTAGCAATGGCTACAAAACTAATCAGAAATAATATCTTTTTCATATGTCAGTTTCTATGCTCGATGTTCAACGTCCTACGGTAACTCAGGCAGCTTATAGCCATTCTCGTAAACAGGCTTAATGAGGCGTGCGGCATATTCGTTAGCATCAATGAGCGTCTTGTCAGCAGCATCGAATGACGGATGACCGTCATGGATCTCAAACTCAATGGCGTTAGACACATGAATCTGGGCACCTGCAGGAATATTGGTGAAACGCATCTTGGCGCCATCCCAGTCAAGCCACTGACCCAGGTCTTGCAGACGTACTGCTGCCACACCCATAACGATATTCTCATTCAGCGGGCCAGATACGGCAAAGTCGGCACTTGCAGGCACACGGCTATCAGCACTCTCCTTGCAAGCGCGGAGCCAATCCTGCTGGTGGTTGTTGTCCTTAACGATGCGGCACAGCTCGGGTACCTTAGGCTCGCGACCGCTCACCAGGAACGGCTCGTTGCCGTATGTACCAACTACCATAGTATCCTTAGTACCATAGAATATGCAGACACCATTCTCGTCAAACTTCTTGCCTTCGGGCATGCCAAACGGGATGTTGGGGCGCAAACCGCCATCATACCATGTCAGCTCACAAGCGGGAAGACCCAGCTTAGGCATATTGTCGCGAGCGGGGAAGCGATAGGTTACCTTCTGAGCCGAGGGGCATGAGTCGGGCATCAGCATAGTGGAGCTACCAATGATACTGGTCGGGGTACCGAGCTTCAAGCCTGTGAATGCTACTGCCAGAATGTGGTTGGCCATATCACCGAGAGCACCAGAGCCAAAGGGCCACCATCCGCGGAAGTTCCACGGTGTATAAACCTCGTTATACGGACGCATCTTGGCCGGACCAATAAATGCGTTCCAGTCCATAGTTGAAGGGATGGGCTGAGCCTCCTTCGGAGCTGCCATACCCTGCGGCCAGATAGGACGGTTGGTGAATGCCTCAATCTTGGTAACCTCACCAATCTCACCATTCCACAGCCAGTTCAGTGCCTTGCGGGTTCCTGACGACGAAGCGCCCTGGTTTCCCTGCTGTGTAGCCACCTTATACTTCTCAGCCAGTTTGGTCAACAGACGGCTCTCGTATGCATAAAGTGTCATCGGCTTCTCCACATATACATGCTTGCCAGCCATCATAGCCTCAGCGGCAATAATGCAGTGAGTATGGTCGGCGGTAGCCACCATAACAGCGTCTGCCGACTTCAGCATCTCGTCATACATCTTGCGGTAGTCGGTGTACTTCTTGGCGTTGGGATACCTGTCAAGCACATGCTTGGCGTACTTCCAGTCGCAGTCACACAGACCGACGATGTTGTCAGTCTTTGCCATCTCAGCGATGTCAGCGGCACCACGTCCACCAACACCTACGCCGAGGATGTTCAGTTTGTCACTCGGAGCCTTGTGGCCATAGCTAGAGCCAAGCACCGTATTAGGCACGATGTAGGGAGCAACCATAAGGCCAGCCATAGCGGCTGAACTCTTCTTGAGAAATTCTCTTCTTGATACTTTTGCCATAGATATATAGTTTTAATAGTTGATATTCTTTCACATTATTCAATGCTCAATATTACTTCTCCCTGTTTTTCGGCAGCAGTCCGTATCCGTCTGTCATGTGACGACGGCGTTCACGTATGCGCTCAAGCTCGTCCAGAGTGCCGATGGCAGGCATCTCATGGGCACGCGCATCTTCCACCATACGCCAAGCGTAGTCCGAGGCGATAGCAGAGTCACGCAATCGCGGCATGTCTGCATGATGCTGGCCCGCAGCTATACTTTCTGCCATCTGTGCAAGCAGCACCTCTATATTCTTGCCACCATGCGGGCGTTCAATGCGCTCCGTAGTATTCACACCGCGCAAGTCAAGCACCGCGGTCTTGAAGTCATGTGTCATGTGGCAGAATCCCTGCGTGCCAATCAGTTCCACATAGGAGTTGTGCGTCTGGTCTTTCGACATCTGGCCATAGACAAAGCCCTGAGTTATGTCAAACACCACACCATTCTCCATGGTGCCATGCACCTGCACCCACCATGGGTCTTTCCACGACCACATCCTGATGCCCTGTGCATGCCATGTCTTATATTCGCTATGCGAGAGGAAGCGGCCCAGTCCCACATAGTGCATTCCGCAATCATGGAAAGCCGGACCCTCCGCTTCATGTCCTTCACCGGGAGCCAATCCTGGAGTCATGTGACAGATACGCATGATAGCCAGCTCGCCAATCTCGCCGCTGGCTACAATGCGCTGCATCTCGTGGAAATACCACGAGTTCAGCAGATACATGTTCACGGTGCTAAACAGACCGCGACGTTCTGCTTCCTCAGCCATCGTTACCACCTGCCATTCGCGCTCGACGCTATCGGCCAACGGTTTCTCTGCTATCACATGCTTCCCTGAGTCCAAGGCACGCTGTATATGCTCGGGACGAACATCGGCTAGCGCACATATAATCACTACTTGCACATCAGGGGCAGAAAACACCACCTCTTCGTTGTCGCACACAATAGCATCTGGCACCAACGACTTGGCTAAAGTGCGGCATTCCTCAACAGGATCGCATATATAAGTTACCCTATAACGGCTGTCACGCTGCAACGCCTCGAGATAACAACGTCCCATGCGTCCAAAACCAATCAAACCGGCAGAGAGTTTCACAACTAATATTTTTTGTATTTTATCTTGGCAGTTAACGTAGTTAACTCTTTATATTTTTAATTCTCGGCAAAGTTAATAAAAAAAATTATGAATCGCAACAAAACAAGGAGAAAAAAATGGTTACATCAATTATCTCTTACTCTTGTTGGCTCTGCGTTCGCGTATCTTGGCTTTTTTCTTGGCAGCACCTGAGCCATGGGCACCAGTAATGTAGCCCTTTTTCTTGGCCTTAGTCTTTACCTTGTCGGGGTCAGTGGTGGCTTTCTTAGGAGCTTTCCTAAATGAGATGCCACCAAGCATAGCCTGATTTAATTCCTCCTGTGTTGGCACGGCAATTCTTGTTTTAGTGGTGGAAAAGGCGAATGCCTATGAAGGCCATAGCCATGTCATACTTGTCACAGGTCTCAATGACATTGTCATCACGCACACTACCGCCAGCCTGGGCGATATACTGCACTCCACTCTTGTGGGCACGCTCTATATTATCGCCAAAGGGGAAGAATGCATCAGAACCCAGACACACACCTGTGTTCTTGGCTATCCATTCTTTCTTCTCCTCGCGGGTCAGCGGCTCTGGACGAGTAGAGAAGAACTGCTGCCATGTGCCATCGCGGAGCACGTCATCGTAGTCGTCCGAGATATACACATCGATAGTATTGTCGCGGTCTGCGCGGCGTATCTTATCTATCCACGGCAGATTGAGCACCTTGGGATGCTGGCGTAGCCACCAGATATCTGCCTTGTTGCCTGCCAGGCGTGTGCAATGGATGCGGCTCTGCTGACCGGCACCAATACCTATGGCCTGACCTTCCTTTACATAGCACACCGAGTTGCTCTGAGTGTATTTGAGGGTGATAAGGGCTATCTTGAGGTCACGACGTGCAGATTCGGGGAAATCCTTATTGGCGGTGGGTATGTTTTCGAAGAGGCTGTCAGACGTCAGGTCTATCTCATTACGCCCCTGCTCGAAAGTGATGCCAAACACCTGCTTCTGCTCTATAGGCTCAGGAGTATAGGCAGGGTCTATCTGTATAACGTTGTAGGTACCCTTGCGCTTGTCGCGCAGTATCTGGAGTGCCCCGTCGGTATAGGAGGGAGCGATAACTCCGTCCGACACCTCGCGCTTAATCAACAAAGCTGTAGCCTCGTCGCAGGTGTCGCTGAGTGCGATAAAGTCGCCATAGCTTGACATGCGGTCAGCACCACGGGCTCTGGCGTATGCGCAAGCTATCGGACTTAGTTCAAAGTCAATATCATCAACAAAATAGATTTTCTTCAGCACATCGCTCAGCGGCAAACCAATGGCTGCTCCCGCAGGGCTGACATGCTTGAAGCTCGCTGCGGCAGGCATGCCGGTGGCTGCTTTCAGCTCCTTGACAAGCTGCCAGCTGTTGAGTGCGTCAAGAAAATTGATATACCCCGGACGGCCATTGAGCACCGTGACGGGCAGTTCGCCACTCTGCATAAATATGCGCGACGGCTTTTGATTGGGATTACACCCATACTTCAATTGGATTTCGTTCATAGTTATATTTTTTGTCGTTAATGTTCAATGCCCAAACCTGTTCCCCTCCTCCTTTTTCCCCTCCTGCAGGAGGGGCTAGGGGTGGTCTCGGGGCTAGGTGTGGTCTTCATTTCTTTTTCTTCTTCCACAGATTGATACCCATATATAGCTGCGCAGAGAGCAGGGCGTTCTGGCAGGAGAATGTAGATTTCCTGTAGGCATAGGTGTGCGCCGTGAAGGAGCCACCTGCAAACATGAAGTTGTTGTTCCATACCACCGCCAGCTTACCTATGAAGTCAAAGTTTATGTTTCGGAGTTTATACAACTTGTCGCTCGTCATCTTTTCTCCCTTAGTGAAGTTGTAGCCTATGGCGGGCGAGGTGGACACATTAAAGAGCCAGTTGCGGGCGAACACCCAATTATATGTGTAGCCGAGTGATATGGAATGATTGGTGTAGCGCGCGCGCTTTACCTTGAGGGCCTCGTTTATTATCAGTTCTCCGTTGTCGTCATAGAAAGGCGCCGGCAGAAGGGTGTAGTCAAAGTTTGTCTGCTGACGTGAGTATGTGTAGCCGAGGATAAAGGCTCCCCTGCTGCGACGCTGCACTGTCGTTTGACTGTAGGCCGCACGATAGGAGAAACGACGGTGATTAAATATGTAATATAGGTGTACGTATTTCATGTTTGTTGACAACCCCGGGAAATCGAGTCCCACGCTACGCTCCCTTACATCGTCGCTGAAGCCTGACAAACGCGAAATACTATAACCATTTATATCGTTCTCGTAATAATAATCGATGCCAAACATCGGAGCATAAAGCGAGAGATAGATATTGGAGTTGTTGGTCGTCAATCGGGAGCCGATATCCACCGTCCAACCGAGAAACAACAAACTATAGCCCACATACGGACCAATGGTTACCTGAGAATGAGGATGGAAGTACAAAGTCTGATGATGGCCCTCATCATCATAGCCGCGCAGCCATATATACTTGAATCGCCAATCCGCTTCGGTCATCAGCGTGATATTATACTTGGACTGCTCGATATAATTGGTGTCAACATCCAGCGCCTTGTCCAACAGGCGAAGCAGGAAGAAGCGCTTCTTGGGCGCATCTTTCAGCTGCATCGTGTCGGTAGCAACCGTATCCGCTACGTCTGCGCGAATCTCTGTACTGTCATAGCCGTCATAGGCACCTGCGCCAATGCCTGCCAACAAAAGCAAAAACGTAATATACAGATGCCTGCGCATAGCCGATATACTAATCAGAACTTACCGAGTATGCGGTCCATCACCCAGTTGACCGACGTGGCACTTACCGAGTCGCAGGTGCATATAGCCTTCTGCTGCAGGTGCTCCACCACCTGCTTGATGAGCGGCAACTGAACGTAGGGCGGATTATCCACCACGAATGTCTGGTTGCCGTCTTCATTAAACAGGGTTATCGGGTCGTAATTGAACACAGAGAAATGCAGACTGCCCCTGTTGCCGATAATCTCTATGCGGTCCTCCTTGGCCGAGTCGTGTCCCACGAAGCACCACGACCCCGAGCCCGGCAGTCCGCTGGCGAACTTGAAACACGCACTCACCGTATCCTCCGACTTATACAGCCCGCCACGGTTGGAGCAATAGCCCTTGGCCTCGGTGATGGGGCCGAAGATACACTGCAAGAGGTCTATCTGATGGGGCGCCAGGTCGTAGAAATATCCACCACCGGCAATGTCGGGTATCACACGCCAGGGCAGATCGTGACTGTTGTAATCGAGGTCACGCGGCGGCACAGAGAAACGTATCTGCACATTGATTACCTCGCCCACGGCTCCGTCCTCTATCAGCTGCTTCACCTTTTGGAAGTAAGGCAACTCGCGACGGTAGTATGCCGCGAAGCACGGCACACCCATCTGCTGCGAGATACGGTTGATGCGGTTGCAGTCCTGATAATTGGAGCATAGCGGCTTCTCCACGTATGTAGGCTTGCCGGCCTTGAGAGCCATGATGGCATAGGTCGCGTGGGTGGAGGGCGGCGTAGCTATATACACAGCGTTGACTCTGGGGTCATTGATAAGCTCCGAAGCGTCTGTGTAGTATTTCCCCACGCCGTGCCGTTCGGCATACGAGCGCACCTTCTCGAGGGTGCGGCTCATCACAGCCACCACCTCCGAGCCCTCCACAAGTTTGAAGGCCGGGCCGCTCTTTCTCTCAGTCACTTCGCCGCAACCGATAAAGCCCCAACGCACAACATCAATCTTCTGCATCAGCAAACCTTTTTAATTAGAAATTAGAAACGCCGAGGCATTTCTAATTTCTTTCACTTATTCCAGACTGTGGATTACCAATCCGCTGCGTAGCTTGGGCTCAAACCATGTGGCCTTGGGCGGCATAATCTTGCCGCTGTCGGCAATGTCCATGATCTGCTGCATGGTCACAGGATAGAGCGCCAGTGCCATCTTCATCTCGCCATTGTCCACACGACGCTTCAGCTCAGCCAGACCGCGCAAGCCACCGACAAAGTCGATGAGATTGCTGGTGCGCAGGTCCTTGATGCCAAGCTGCTTGTCGAGGATGAGGCGTGAAGAGATATCCACGTCGAGCACACCGATGGGGTCGCTGTCATCGTAGGTGCCGGCCTTGGCCTTGAGGCTGTACCAGCGGCCCTCCAGATAGAGCGAGAACTCATGGAGCTGCTGCGGCTTATAGATATCGGTGCCCTTGTCCTCCACCGTGAAGTCCTCAGCTATAGCAGCCAAGAACTCGTCGGCAGTCTTGCCGTTGAGATCCTTCACCACGCGGTTGTAGTCGAGGATAGTCAGCTGGCTGGCAGGGAAGCACACAGCCATGAAGTAGTTATACTCCTCCTTACCCGTAGTGTTGGGGTCTTGGCTGGCCTTCTCCGCACCCACGAGGGCAGCGGCAGCCGAGCGGTGGTGTCCGTCAGCGATATAGAGACTCGGTATGCGGGCAAACTCATCGGTGATAGCCTTGATGTCTGCCTTGTCAGCAATCACCCACAGCTTGTGGCCGAAGCCGTCAATAGGTGCGATGAAGTCATACTCGGGCGTCGTCTTGGCATATTTGTCGATGATGTCGAGCAGCACCTTGTTGTCGGGATAGGCGAAGAACACCGGCTCCATGTTGGCGTTGTTGACGCGCACATGCTTCATGCGGTCCTCTTCCTTATCCTTACGCGTAAGCTCGTGCTTCTTGATCACACCATTGAGATAGTCAGCCACATAGGCGCACACCACAAGACCATACTGTGTCTTGTTGCCCATAGTCTGGGCATAGAGGTAATAGTTCTCCTCTGCGTCCTGACGGAGCCAGCCCTTCTCCTGAAACATCTTGAAATGCTCGGCAGCACTCTCATACACCTTGGGGTCGTACTCTGATGTGCCAACGGGAAAGTTAATCTCCGGCTTGATGATATGGTAGAGCGACTTCTCGTTGTCGCCAGCCTCGGCGCGGGCCTCCTCAGAGTCCAGCACGTCGTAGGGGCGGCTCTCCACTTCCTCTACATACTCCTTGGGCGGACGTATGCCGCGAAACGGTTTGATTATAGCCATGTCATTTTAATTGAAAATTGAATATTGAACATTGAACATTATATATCCGTAGTGGACTTTGTCGTCTTTATAATCTTAGTAAGCATAGCGGTTATCTTACCGCAATCGTCATAGATAGAAGCATACTGTTTTTCGTCTAATATACCAGACTCATATAACAATTCAAGCCAATATTCAGTTTCATTCGCTTCCTTTAGAGCGATATTTAATTTGTTAATAAAATCCATCCTGCTTTGAGCATTGACACTTTCTCGAACATTAGAGCCAATACTGGTACCACTTCTCAACAG